>JAGXLB010000090.1 GCA_018334915.1 Candidatus Bipolaricaulota bacterium | reverse complement strand
CCAAAAATCGGATATTTTCGTATCAGGAATTATGACCGGTATCCGGTTCTCCGGCCCCGGCAAAGGTTTCGTACTCCGGCCGTTCCATCTCGACCCTGAATTTGGGAAACTCCAGCCCCTCCTCCCTGAAGTGTTCAATTAGCTTCTCGCGAATCTCGCACCGGAGGTTCCAGGCCGAAGGTGGGTCTTCAGCCCAGGCGAGGGCGCGTACTTTTATCGTTTTCTCAGTAAAGTCCATTACCTGGACACCTGGTTCTCCTTCCCCGTTCCAGTACTCGCTCTCCTGAACAGCTTCCTTTATCCATTCCCGGATATTTTCAATATCCGCCCCGTAATCGAGGTAGATTATCGTGGCGGCAAGCAGTTTTGGGTCCTTAATCGACCAGTTCTGGACGATCCGATTGCTCAGGACGTCGTTGGGGACGATGATCCGCCGGTTATCCCAGGTCCGAATGAAAGTCTGCATCAAAGTTATTTCTTCGACGTAGCCGAAATCGTCGTCCATTATCACCGCGTCCCCCAGTCGAAGGGGCTGAGAAAAGGAAAGGACGATCCCGGCGATCATGTTGGACAGGGTATTCTGAGCGGCCAGACCGATTACCAGCCCTACAACTCCGGCGGAAGCGAAAAGGCCAACCCCGAGGCTCCTGACAGCGGGAAACTGGGATACCAGAATTATTATCCCCACGAACCAGACAAATAGGCCACCCACCCTGCGAAATACTTCCATTCGTGTGGTTACCGCCGTCGTCTTCTCCTTGTCTTTTAGCTGGTTGAGTCGCCGCTGAGACCACCGGTCTAGCAGGTATCTGGTAAGTTTAGCTCCCAGGTACGTGGCGACGACTATTATACCGGACTTGATAGGAAGCCAGAACGGGGAACCAACCAGCCTGGTAATTTCTGATTTCACCACTATCACTCCGGCTCAGGGGTTCAAAACCATTTTATCGTAAGAAACTTGAATTGTCAGGCTTATATTATGGATTTACTATATTTTATTTGAGTTACATTAATTTCTAAAATGCTCTTATTTATAATCAATGAATTATTTTAAAACGCATCCCGAATCACCTACTTGCTAAACTCCTCAACGATAATGGCTTTAGATTCGGTCAAACTATTTTATATCGTAAATACATTGGAACTATTTTCTAGATAACTCGTGACTTAAATCACTTCTGAGTAATCTCCACCACTTATACTTAAATCACTTTATCTATCAGGGAAAACCCTTTTGGGCTATTTTACACCGGAACTACCGAGAAATAGGAGGTTTAAGTTGGAGGAATTATTCGAAGATACCAGTGTAAACCCCTCTACTGTGCTAAACAAAACCGATCAAAATGTCCTAGTAATTGATAAAGCGGGAAAAATCCTATTCGCAAACGATGAGGCCGAAGAAAACATGGGCAAAAAGGGGGAAGATTTATTAGGGGATTATTTTCAGTCTAACATTGATTACCCAAATGAGGGAAGAGACGATTCCAGCAAGAATTCTACATTCCATTGGCCAATTAACAAAGAAAAGGATAGCGATTTTACCGAAGGGATATTTTGGGAAAGTAACGGTGATCGAATTCCTGTGGATTTCACGACAAAGCCTCTAAAGAACGACCAGGAAGAAATAATCGGGGCTATAGTATCGCTCAAAGACAAGTCAATGACTACACGATTGAAAGAAGAGCTTAAGGAGCACCGAAACCACGACAGGCTCACAGGTCTACCCAACCACTTTAAATTCCGGGGCGAACTCGAAAACTATCTCAATCAGGACTGCTGCACGCGGCAAGGTGCGGTCTTATTGCTAGATATAGATAGATTCAAAGAAGTCAATAACAGCTTCGGGTTTGGAGCAGCCGACGATTTACTGACATCCGTAGCAGAACTATTAAGGGATAAATTATCTAAGTCCGATACACTGGCCCGGTTCAGCGGGGACGAATTTGTCGTTTTTTCTCCTGAAAGGAATAGAGGTGATGTCGAAGAACTTGCCAGGAAACTCACCCAAGCAGTTCGAGACCATGACTTCAGGACGAAGGGAAGAAATATACAGGCTACAATTAGCATAGGATATGCATTATTTCCTGATCAGGGAGATAGTACCGACGACTTACTCGCAAAGGCGGATATTGCTCTGTCCAGAGCTAAACAATCTGGCAGAAATCAGTTCAAGATTTTTAACCCTAACCGGGACAGCCGGAAAGAGGTAAAGTCCAGAGTCGGCTGGGTCAATCGGATCGATAAGGCAATCAAGAAAAATAACTTCGTGCTCTACGCCCAGCCTATACTGGAACTTGGTTCGGATAATATCTCCCATTACGAGGTACTAATCAGGATGCTTGAAGGGGGAGGGGAGTTAATATCTCCGGGGAAGTTTCTCCCGATAGCAGAAAAGTTCGGACTGAGTCGGGATATCGACAAGTGGGTAATTAACAAAGCGCTGGAGAGTTTACCAGGGGCGGCAGCCAACGGACTCAATCATCAGTTTGCCATTAATCTATCCGGACAATCGCTGACGGACAATGAACTATTGGACTGGTTGAAGTGCAATCAGACTCTTGAGGAAGGTAACTTCGGGAATATACTGTTCGAAGTAACTGAAACTGCTGCTCTCAGCAATATTAAATCCGCCAATAGCTTTATTTCTACACTTAAATCTCGAGGAAGTCAATTCGCCCTCGACGATTTCGGAATGGGGTTTTCCTCATTTAACTACCTCAAACAACTATCGGTGGATTACCTGAAGATCGACGGCAGTTTTATTCAGAACCTTCCCCGGGACTCCATGAACCAGGACCTGGTTCAGTCTATAGTCGAGGTCGCCCACAGGCTCAAAAAAGAGACGATCGCCGAATTCGTAGAGGACGAAGAGACACTTCAAATGGTAAGAAACTACGGAACCGACCACGCTCAAGGATATCATATCGGGAGACCTCAACCTCTGCAGAGCTTGCTCTAATAAATTGGATAAGACCTACCGGCTGGGTACGCAACCCGGCCTGTTATTTTTGCCAGTCCGAATTCCCACCGGGGAAACTGAAGGATTTCCGTTCTCTCCTGGTTTTTATTTAGAATCTCAGCATTTTCTATTTATAGAAGGGTAGTACTTCTAGTTCTTGTATTTTTGACCCACTGCTAATATCCTGAATTAGATAACCTTGGACTGCTCAAAGGGGCCTAATATGGAACTTAAAACCGTATTTGCCTTTCTCGCCTATGGCTGTTGTTTTCTGGTTTATCACTCTGTCTACCTCTATCTGACCGAGAAGAAGCCAAACTTGACGAAGAAAGGCCGGATTAACGACTGTTACGCGTCCTGGCTGAGAAAGACTGTGGAGGAAAACCACCACCTCCTGCTGGTTCACCAGTTAAGAAACATGATCATGAGCATTACTTTTCTCGCTTCTGCCAGTATACTGTTGGTCGGCTTTCTTCTGACTTACGGACTGACAGGGGAATATGTAGCTAATAGTCTATTCCTTTCGGAGCCAGTAAACTATCCGGTATGGCTCATCTTTTTCACCCTCGCGTTCTCGTTTCTTAATCTTCTCCTTGCCTTGAGGCATATAAATAACCTCACGGTGCTGATCCGGAGTGACACGGAAAAACTGGAAAATATTGAGGAACGTTCAGCCCTGACCTATCTGGAAAAACTATTCAAGAAGGGGAGCCAGCGCTACATGTTAGGAAGACGGGGCTTTTTATACGGTGTCGCAATATTCTTCTGGTACGTCGACGTCTGGGTATTTATCGGACTGACTGTTCTATTGACCGCCACACTGGCTTACCAGCACGATTTTTGACGAGTAAATCTCTTATTCAATCTTAAATTTCTATAGTGGGTCCATCCCCATTGCCGGAACGGGAAACCACTCGCACCAATCGCCCGAGCTTGGGAGTTCGGGCTGCTCAGTTTTAGTGATAATACCAAATTCATCCTCTACACAATTATTGGAGTCTGAAAAACTCCATAACCCTGAGATCCTGAAGGTTTCCGCTACACAAAACAATTACCACCAGAGTTTGTCCCCCACCCAACAATTCTGTAGAAAAACTATGAGATGAAATATAATAATAATGGGTGAGTTCGCAGTTATACTTTAAGGAGGCCAAAAATGAAACCAACGGGTAAAAAAATTGCAGTGACCGGCAAACCGGGATGCGGGAAAACTACCCTCTGTAAGAGAATTGCAGATAGGTCTCGTGATAAAACAGGAGGGTTGATTACCGAGGAAATTAAAGAAGCAGGAAAACGAATTGGCTTTCGGCTGAAAGATCTCTCTACTGGAAAAACCGGGCTACTTTCCCACGTGAACAAATGTTCCGGTCCAAAGGTGGGAAAGTATTCGGTCTGTCTGGATCAATTGAATTCCTTCGCCCCGAAGGCAATCAACAAGGGATTGAGGAAAAAAGATCTACTAATAATCGATGAGATAGGGCCGATGGAGCTAAAATCGGAGGAATTCGTCAAAACAGTAGAAGGATCTCTGAAAACCAACATTCCTTGCCTGTTTACCGTCCACCGTCGTTCGAGTCACCAACTCGTGGGAAAAATTAAAGAAAAGTTCCAGTTGATCAAACTCACCAGGAAGAATCGTGGTAATATTTTCGAAGATATTCACAAAAAGATCATTGAGGAGATTTAACGCTTCAACCAATAACGACACCGGATCTGAAAAGACCAGCCTATCGCCGAGCGTGAAGACCCGGCCTGCTCAATATATGGTCGTAAGTAGCTGGTGGTTCCACGCTATAGCAGTTGAGAGAAAGAAGAGTTAAAGTGCAAACAACACGAGCTCTATAACCAAAAAGCCCGTAAATAAGGAAACGAGGGAGTTCTCCAGACTGAAAGGGAAATAAGGGGCAGATAACCCGCTCAATCTCTTCCTCATACCTAACAGCGCCAATCCACCGACAAGAGGTATGGCAATGTAAGCAATTAGGTGATGAAAGTTCAGCAACTGGGCCATCTCCGCGCTACCCAAAATAACCCAGGCCAGAAAACTGGATAAACCGACAGCCAGGGCAACCGCGACTATCGAAAGGTCACTTTTACCGGTCCTATCAGTACGAGCCTCAACAATTAGAGCCCAGTCAAGCCGCAGGGTATAAAGAGCCGTTCCCAGACCGATCGCTAACATCGCGAACCAGACCCACTCCTGGTTTACCTGCTCGACGAGAAGAGTCTTGCTGAAGTACTTGTTGAAAGGTGGAATTGCCATTATCGAGACCGAGCCGATAAACAATCCGACTTTGCTGGTCCAGGGGAGGGAAAGATCTCTGGCTCGATCGATATTATCCCTTCCGACCTCTGCTGATCCTACGGACAGAAAGAGCAAAGCCTTGAACAAACCGTGGAAAAACAAGTGGAGCGAGGCAGCCAGGATTCCGGCGGACGTACCTGTACCTATACCAAGCAAGATATAACCCACTTGAGAGATCGTTGAATGGGCCAGTATTTTCTTGGGTCTGTTACTCATAAGAGCAAAGATCGCCCCCGCGATACCGGTTAGAGCACCGAGTATCAGCAAAAGCTGGCCCAAATCGACTAATCCAGAGACCCGAATGATTCCAATCAGACCGGACTTAATTGCCATTCCGGAAAGAAGCGCGGAGACCACTGTATCGCTATAGGAATGAGCATCAGGCAACCACATACTAAAAAGAAAAACTCCCCCTTTAACAGCCAGCCCGGTCAACATCAGGCAGATACCAAGGGAAATGCAGGAGCCAGCACCGCCATCCAGGGTTCGAGCCAGCTCGCCGATACCGAGACTTCCTCCGACCCTGTAAACGAGTCCCAGCCCGATAAGGTAGAGACTCATCGCCAGTGAGGACATTATCAGGTACTTTGCCCCGGCGTAAATCTGATAGGCTTTGCGTTCGTATCCGATCAACAGGATTGACACCAGGGACATAAACTCTATCGTGACGTAGAGGTTAAACAGATCGTGAGAAAAAGCAATAGAAAACGTCGTGGCCAGAAGGAAGTTATACAGACAATAAAATACCCCTTTCTTCGTTCCCCGGAGATAAATCAGAGTGAATAAATTCAGAACAACAACCAGACCGGCGAACAGGAGGGTAGTCTGGTCTATTATTATTTCTATTCCCAGAATCCCCCATCTACCCAGCTTTCCCACGAGGGGGCCCGAACCAAGATAGGAAGAAATACCGAGAGAAGTTCCGATTAGACCTCCTACCCAGCCCACCAGGCTAAACCAGAACCTGTAACGAGAAAAGATTAGGCTCAAAATCCCCGCGGATAGGTAAGAGCTGACTCCAACAAACAGAGCGATCACGACTTTTCCTCCTCGAACTCCCGCCTGACGAAATCCTCAATCTTTATCAGGTCGAGCGTATGGTAACGCTTTACCAGTACCATCGTAAACAGGAGGGAAAGAGCGAGAACCCCGAAATTGATGACTATAGAGGTAAGCACGAGGGCCTGGGGTAGAGGATCGGCGTACTGAACCCCGGGAGTTGGATCTATCGGGGCCCTATCTCCGGGGTTGTAAACTATCAGGACAAAAAAAAGAATCGTTGCCGTATTTACGATATTTAGACTCAAAAGCTTCATCAGTAGGTTCCGCTTCAGTATCAGGCCAAGTACACCGATACATACGATAACTACCGAAATCGCGGACGCCAGTAAGCCAGTGCTCATACTTCCCCTCTATGCTTGACGAAGAAGTGTAATATGGCCCAGGTTCCTATGAAGACCTTCATCGCTATCGATATATTTACCAGCGTGATTACGCCGGTTCCAAGGGCATCCCGGTAAACTTTTATCGGATATAAAGCACCCAGGATTGCTACCGATAGCGCCAGGAAAAGTACCAGGTATTCGAGTTGTTTCATGGAATCCTCCCGGAAATTGCGGGCGGTTTCCTCGGCACCTTTCGCCAGGGCAAGCAGGAGTATCCCCGTTCCACCGATCACCCCGCCGGCAAAACCGCCACCGGGACCCAGGTGCGCGCTAAAAGCGAGATAAATCCCAAAGACGGCGATAATTGGGTAGAGAAATGAGGCAGAGGCGGAGACGACGTGAGATTCGACCGGCTTCCGCGACCCAGAATCAATCGAGGGCTCCAGATCGGAAAATATAGTGATGCCCAGCACGGCAGTAGAGAATATCAATAACTCAAACAGCGTGTCGTAAAACCTGTACATCCCGTAGACGCTAAAGACGGCGTTGGATATATTCGATATCTCCTGACTTCGTTCAAGGTATACCGCACCTAACCGGGAAACTTCCGAATCCCCGACCATGAACAGGGCACCAATCGTAATGGCTCCGAACAGTACGACGATAACCACCACGTACAGCGTCTTCATCGACACGGAATATTTGCCCATTTCCATCACCTAAAGTGATCCGACAATAAATCATCGATTCTACCCGAGCGAGCCGCCTCAGTTAGATAGTCATTCAGCCGATCGAGCAGATTTTCTTCTTCGGCTGAGACGGCAAAACCGTATTTCACTTCTCCGAGAGTAACGATCTCGCTTTCATCCCTCAAGGGAGTATTTACCCTGTACAACGAGGCCGACATCCGGCCGGAATCCGAAATGAAACCCCTAATCCGGCCCTCGTTATAAGCCCTGACCATCTCTTCCAGAGAGCTGAACCGGGACAAATCTTCCTCGTTTACTTCAGTAAATTCGGATAGATCGGTTTCCTCCAGGATCCCAATACCCCCCTTGGCCCCCGAACTCCTGTGGATTTTCGCGAGTTGACTCTGGTTGTAGCTCTTCGAATTGGACAACTCCTCCTCAGCCAGGTAACCAGGGAAATACGCTCCAGCTATCACGTCAGCCCTCCTTCCCCCGATCAACGAAGTCAACTCCTGGTGGCCGACGAACTCTACCTCCAGCTCGAGGTTTATCTCTTCGGCAAACCCACGAAGTATCTCCAGCTCCACCCCCTGGAGTTCACCTTTTTCCTGAAACAGGAAGGGCGGAACCTCTTCGGCGATCACGTGCAGCTTCCCCTGATCACTCAAAGCCAGCACGTAAATAAACGTAACGAACGCTACCCCGATCGCCCCCTCCGTGACGGCGACGTCCGGAGCACCTATCCAAAAATAGATAACAGAACTCACGAGACTAAATACCCCGAGAAGAATTACCGCGTTCAATAACCTCTTCTGGAGTAAAACGGCCACGGAAAGCCCCAGTAAAAGGAGGCTAAAAAGTATCAGCATCTTTTATTCATCCTCGTCTCTTTCCCCGGAGTGGGAGGGCTCAACCTTTGAAAGAAAAGCCGACTTGGCGATAGAGTGCCCCACGATGGGACCGGTGACAAAGAAAAATATTATAAGTAAACCAAGGAAAGAATCAGAAAACCTGAACCCGTTCCTCAGGAGAAATCCCGTTAGCATAACAATTACACCTACCGTATCCGATACGCCGCTGGATTGCAGTCTCGAATAGATATCCGGCATACGAGCGATACCGAAGGATCCCACCAGCATCAAAACTAAACCGAGATAGATCAGTATCAGAGAAAATACGTTCATACCTCTCGTTCTATATACCTCGCAATAATGACAATTCCAAGAAAACTCAGTACTCCGTAAATCAAAGCCAGATTAATGAAAACCGGCCTTCCTCCAATTATACCTTCTACCGCCAGAAGAATTACTATCTTCCCGGTGACCGAACTATAGCCCAGAAGGCGGTCGAGGACGCTCGGTCCGTAAAACAGCCTGTATAGAGTAAGGACCAGACTCAACCCGACGACAGCGTCAATGGAAATCCTGATCATTGCTTTATCCCAGAAGCTTCAGGAGAGGTTCTTCGAAAGTCGAACGGATTTGGTCCACAGCGGTCTTGTAATCGTCCCTATCCTCGAGATGAAGGTGGTGGATATATACCAGGTTTTTCTCGGAGAGTATGCCAATGGTTATTGGAGTAAGGGTGATGGAGTTTATCAAGAAAAGTTTTCCCGTACCTGACTCAAGTTCGGTGTCGTAAGCAACAATCTTACCCTTTACTCTCCCGGTCAAGATAATGTAGCACGTCCTGACTGTGGACTTAGCTATCCCCACAACCAGGGACGTGAATAACTTAATCCAGGTCAAGGGGCGAGCCAGCGAACGGGGAGGAATATCGACGGCCAGCTCGAACCTGTTATACAGGAAGACAACGGATCCGGTGACGAAAACCCCGCTCACCAAAATAACAGGATTGATCTCCCGGAAGAGAACCAGCCAAAGAAGGTAGAGCAGTCCCCAGCCGAAGAGAGTACCCAGGAAAGTCTCGAAAAAATTCCGTATCTTTTTTTTCATGTCATTATTGTAGGAATATCAGCGGTATAATTCGAATCAAAAAACGGAAGGATTAAAACCCCAACTTTGGGGGTTATGTATAGGGTATATATTATTGAGTTTGACGAAATTTAACTTCTACTGTATAATAAGTTTGAAACGTTTCAAACAAACCGCCTAAAGGATTGCTGTCATGAATAAAGAAAGATCTGAAGCGAAAAACGTGACTATCAAAGATGTCGCAGACAAGGCGGGGGTAGCTGTATCAACCGCCTCCATGGCTCTAAATGACAAACCTACAATAAGCTCGGACACAAAACAGATAGTACTCAAAGTCGCCAGTGATTTAGGCTATCATCCAACTGCTGCTGCCCGGGCGCTGGTCGACGGCAAATCGAACAATCTGGGGCTCCTCATACCCGTAAAAGTCGACAGCCTGTTCTTTTCTACCAGCTTTTTTCAGAAGCTGATTGCGGGCATGAATAAGGCGGCAAACGAAGCAGGCAACATGATTTCTCTCCAGGTAGTGGAATCCCGGGACGAGACTAAAAGGGTTGTCACTGAGGCCCACCGAACCAAAAACGTGAGCGGTTCAATTATAACCCACCCAACGAAAGAGATGCCCTATCTCGATGTTATAGAGGAGTTTAATTACCCCGTGGTATTTCTTGGGGAACCGCCCAGGGATTTCCCCTACGTGGACAACGACAATTACCAAGTAGCAAAACTTGCAACTGAGCACATGATCGAACATGGCCATAACAAAATAGTTTTCCTTAGCGGCCCGGAGGAGCTAATCGCTTCAGAGGCCCGGGAACGTGGCTACAAAGCGGCACTCGATCAAAAAGATATCGAAGTCAAAGAAAAACTAATCTGGCGTTCCCGACACGACGAACGAAAGGCCTACCAGGAAGTTATGAACCAAGCTACCAATCATGATTTTTCTGCTATTTGTATTTCGGTAGAGGAACAGATGGCCGGAGTATACCGAGCCCTCAGGGACCTCGATAAATCCTCGCCCGAAGACGTAGCCCTGATAACTATAGGAGATTCCCAGCTGGCGGAGCATATGAATCCTGGGATTACCAC
>JAGXLB010000089.1 GCA_018334915.1 Candidatus Bipolaricaulota bacterium | reverse complement strand
ATTTCCAGATCCTATGTTTGTAATCACAGTTCGGACAGGAGATTCTTTTGCCGAACTTTTTCGTGTTGAAAATCGACCTAATTTGAGCACGAGTTAAATTGGCAGTAAGTCTCCTTTGCATGACACTTCACAGGGTAACAATTACTCCGTGAAGTGACAAATGCCCTAAACTTTTATTGATATGGGGTTAAGGGAAGACTTTCAATGCGCTCAATCAACATGCAATACTTTACCCCATAGTCTCTAGAATGACTTAGTTAAACAAAAATTCATGAGGATTATAGAATACATCTCCGGGTTGATTATCTATATATGTATTGAAATTGTAGGGTTTTGTGAGCGGTTCTCCGCTTTTCTTGCCGGAGAGTAAAAGCCGAGGCCGAGCATAAATAGCACCACCCCTTCCTCCTGCCTGATTTTCCCGAAATTCGTTACTTCGGACTATAGGTAGGACATCTTCATGGTGGTATATCCCAAAAAATATTGCCCCACCATCACCTTTGGCCGTATTATCGCTAAATACGTTCCCGATAACTTGCGGAGAGCTACCTAAACTGACTATTGCGCCCCCTTCCTTCTTTGAAATATTTCCAACAATTTCATTTTCCTTAATAATAGGTCTAGAAGGTCCCCTTATTTTTAAAGCCCCTCCATGGTCTCTGGCAACGTTATTGGTTATTTTATTGTCTAGAATATTAGGAGAGGCATTTACAATATTTATGCCACCGCCGGTAGTAGCGTCATTATTGGATATTTTGTTTCCTCGAACAATTGCTGATGAATGATCCTCTATTTTTAGTCCACCGCCGTTGCAGGATCCATAATTCTCCTTAATCTCGTTGTTTATTATCTTTGGAGAGCAATTATGGGTAACCATAATACCTCCTCCCGAGCATGCTGTATTGTCGTGTATTTCATTATCCTTAATGAGGGGAGAGGAGCTAAATTCTACGGCTATAGCGCCACCATGTCGGTGTCCTTTATTATCCCGAAAAAGGTTATTTGAAATAGTCGGGCTCGAATCAGCAGCCACTAAAACACCTGCCCCCAGGTAGCTTTGGTTGTTTTCAAACGTATTATCTTTTATCGAAGCCGATGAGTTATATCCGACAAATAACCCCCCACCATATCCATAACCGTTGTTTTTTATAATATTGTTTTTGATGACAGGAGAAGAATTCACGACCAATACGCCACACCCAAAGGAATTGGCGGATGGGTTCGGCGGGAAACCTGACCCCTCCCTAATGGTAAACCCACTCAGTATGGTCTCTTTTGTTTCATTATTCCTAAATATGACCACGCTGTTTTCGGTTTCCGATCCATCAATAGTTGTCTCCTTAACAGTTTCTGGGTTTTCTGGATCAGTACTTTCTAATGTAATGCTTTTTCCTTTGAAATCTATGCTTTCTTTATATAATCCCGGCTTCACGATTATCCGTGCGCCGTTTCCCGCTTCGTTGATTGCCTTCTGAATAGTCGAGAAGTCATCGGGCACTATGAGCTCCTCGGTAGCATATCCTGCGAAACCGAGAGTTAATAATAAAAAGAGAGTGAGTGCTAGCCCAGTCTTGAAATAGAACTTTAAGCAATTCCAATATGGTTGTATGAGGGTATTGCTGCTATTTTTCTTCATAAAACACCCTTTCCGGGGAGTTATCTCCGAATTTGTTAAATTCACCCGGATTAGTAATTGGAGTCTCGGTTGTATCTAACATCGAGGAGTTGGCGTCGACGAAAATTGCACCTCCGTGGTCTTTAGCTTCGTTTTTTTCGAAGTCATTATCGATTATTACGCTTTCGGAGCCTTCCATTAGGATCAAACCGCCTCCGAAGTGTCCGGCAGAATTATCCGTGATAAGGTTTTCCTTTATAACTGGGGAGCTATTACTAACAGCTATCCCTCCACCAATCCATGAGTTATTGCCATTTATATTGTTACCTTTAATGAGGCCATCTGTAATTCCTTCGAGAGCTATACCTCCCCCCTTGTCGCTTTCATTATTCTTGATTGAATTTTTAATTATCTTGGGCTTAGATTTTTTACCTTCTATCAAGACACCCCCGCCTAACGGTCCCTCATTTCGAATTATCGAGTTGCCCTTAATGGTGGGCGAAGAGTTTTTTATCATAACGCCCCCTGCCTCATGTATACTTTCATTATCCCTTAACGTATTAGAAACTATTTTGGGCTCGGCCCCTTTATTCATGCTTATTGCTCCGCCCCGAGCGGCTGAGTTTCCCACGAATTTATTCTCTTTGATTGTTAGCGCACAATCATTTTTTATATTGATAGCTCCGCCACTCCTTTGAACATTGTTATTGATAAATTCATTATTCACGATCTTTATCTCCGGGTTTGTTCCCCTAGTTGCTATATATATGCCGGCCCCCACATAGTGAGCGGAATTACCTTTAAACACGTTGTCGGCTATACGAGAAGAGGATTCGCCTTTTAGTTGTATCGCTCCTCCTTCTCCCCCCGTATTTACTCTAAATTTATTTGATTGGATAACCGAGTCGGAGTCTAAGGATTTGATTGTGCCATGGCGAAAATCATGGTTTTTCACGAAACGGTTGTTCTTGATTGTGGGACTGCTTCTCGAAAAGTGGAGGCTGCTGCCCACCCAAGCTCGGTTTTCAGTGAAATAATTACCGGTGATCCGGGGATCGGAATCTTCTCGTATGTGAACAGCTCCGCCTTTAAAATATCCAAGATTGGATACAAATCTATTGTCTTTAATTTGTGGATTTGATCCTTTAGTACAAATGCCACCTCCGTAAAACGCCACGTTGTTAGAGAATGTATTTCCGACAATTTTAACCTTGCTGGATTCGCCCTGAACGAAAATACCTCCTCCTAGATAGGCCTTATTGTCTTTTATTAAATTGTTTTTTATCTTGGGGGTACTTCCGGAATTTATCAGAACCCCTCCTCCTAACTTCTCAGTCCTGGGGAAGCCACCTTCTTCTTTCCAAATATGGGTAGGAACTTGGAAGGACGTCAGCGTACCGCTCCCCTTTGTTATAGTGAAACCGGAAAGTACAGCTTGAGGGGTGGTATCTTTGGTTGATTTAGTGTCATTTTCCTGAGCTTCGCCCTCAGATAAAGTCTCCTCAACCCAACCTGTAACTACACATTCCCTTCCGACCTCGGATAAAAGAAATTCTGCTTTGCTCATTTTGATTTCACCATAACAATTAGATTTTATCGCTTGAAAGGGTACCTTTGTTTCCCTTTTCGTTGAGAGATCGCCTTTATTGAAAGTAACGACACTTCCTTTTTTCTTACCTTTTATCACCGTATTTGAGACGGTACTACTGTCTTGGGAGTCAACGCTTTTTACCGTAATTGCTTTTCCTTTAAATGATATATTTTCCTTGTAAATTCCAGGTTTTACTCGAACCGTATCTCCGCTTTTCGCCTGGTTTATGGCCGCCTGAATGGAGTTGTAAGTACACCCTTCGGGACAGACACGAAAGGTGTTAGCTTCTCTTTGGACAGCAGAAGTGGATAAGCAAATGGCTAAAACAGCTACTAGAAAAAGTAGTATAGGTAAGTCGCGTCTCATGAGAATCTCTTTTTTTGATAGTCGAATTTGATCCCATTTTATCAGATCTACCTTTTTCTCACAAATTATCGCAATTCCTTTACTTAGGTTGTCAATATTGAGTTAGCAAGGGGCCAACCAGTGGCAAGAAGTAGAAATAACTTGTTTTAAACTAGAATTTTGGGGTATTCCTTGTTCGGAAATAGAATTTTTAATGTTGTGGGGTAGTACTTGAAAGTTTTTAAGGAGGGTAAAATGGTAGTTACAGGAAGACTTTACCCCCACGCTGCACTTCATAAAAACTTTTATTCTTAAACTGTCTTTTTACTAAAGCTTTGGTATTTAAAGAGTGGCAGTTTGTTAAAAATTCACAGGACCTTTTGATAGCGGGTTTTAGTCCAAGGTTTAACCAATGCGAGCAAATGTGAAAGAGCACAGGTTTTAGAAATCGGAGTTTCTGGTACGTTTGCTGAAACAATTCAATCATCACGACCTATTAACCGCGGTTGACCGATCGTTTTAAAGGAGGAAACTGGCCGTTTTCTCCTCCAGTCGGCTTTTTGGGTAAAGTGTTTTCGCTAATGCTTTGAAAAGTTTGATTTTTCATGGCCGGCTATCTATTTCCCCAAATTTTGCGAGAAAACTCACTCGGGGAAATGACCCGTGGCTTTGCGGCGTTACCTCTCGGTAACTTAGCTTTTTTAACGTAGTTAATTTTGAAAGGTGATAAAAAGGAGGCATACAATTGATGGTTAAGTTATCTAATAAGGAGACCTTGCCAGTATAAATGTTTGATAATAAGAAGAGTTTATTGGTAGGTGTGTTGGCCCTGAGTTTGGTTTTTGGCCTATCTTTTGTTTCTCTAGCTGAAACGAGTCCAAAATTACCACCTAATTACAGCTCCGCAGATGGTTCTTCGTCTAAACCATACGAGATTACAAGTTTGGCCAATCTGCGCTGGCTGTCTCAGCATAGTGGAGAATGGGATAAACACTATATTCAGACTACCGACATCAATGCTTCTGAGACAAGCAGTTGGAACGGAGGTGACGGCTTTTCGCCGATTGGCAATGATCCAGAAGACGGTGGGACCGCATTCACCGGCTCTTATGACGGCCAGAGGTACGAAATAATTAGCCTTTATATCGATAGAGGTAGTCAATATAACGTGGGGTTTTTTGGTTACACTGGTGGGGAAGCAGAAATTAACAATCTAGGCGTTGTCAATGCAGACGTGACCGGAGACTATCGAGTTGGCGGGCTCGTCGGATATAACGTTGGCGACACGGTATCAAACTCGTACGCGACGGGAAGCGTGAACGGAAGCAAATTTGTAGGCGGGCTCGTCGGACTTAACGAAGACGTTAAGGTATCGAGCTCTTACGCGAATGGAGACGTAACCGGAGACGGGAGTAATGTAGGCGGGCTCGTCGGGGATAACAACGGCGGTAAGCTATCGAACTCGTACGCGACGGGAAGCGTGAACGGCTCTTCCGGTGTAGGCGGACTTGTTGGGCGTAATCGGGGGACAGTAAATAATTCATACGCTACAGGGGGAGTACAGGGGGAAGACCATGTGGGTGGACTTGCGGGTATTAATGCCTATTATGGGAGTGAAAGTGGCGAGGTAAATAATTCATACGCAACTGGAGAGGTGAGCGGAAGCGGTGATAATGTAGGCGGGCTCGTCGGGACGAACTGGGGAAATGGCATAGTCGAGAACTCGTACGCGACGGGAAGCGTGAGCGGAGACAACAATGTAGGCGGGCTCGTCGGATCTAACGATGACACGGTCAAGAACTCCTTCTGGAATACCGAAACGAGCGGCCAGGAAGAGAGTGACGGCGGCACCGGCCTGACTACCTCAGAAATGCAGAGGGAATACACTTTTACCGATGTCGGCTGGGATTTTATGGAAGAAACGACAGTGGGAAGTGACGATTACTGGGGGATAAACCCAAATGAAAACTCCGGCTACCCCTTCCTCGCCTGGCAGGGTCACGACCATTATGCCGAGGAACCCTCCGAAACTGCCCCTTACGAAATATCTAAACTGGAAGAACTCTACTGGATCACCCAGGACGACTCTAGGTGGACTTATAAATACAAGCAAACCTCCAATATCTATGCGTCGGCAACTTCTAGCTGGAATGGCGATCACGGCTTCTTGCCGATTGGAAACGGTACGACAGAATTCACCGGAACTTACGACGGCAAAGAGTATGAAATAAAAAACCTTCATATCGTTAGAGGTAACAAAGATATCGTAGGACTTTTCGGGCACACTGGTAGTGGCGCAGAAATTAAAAATCTAGGCGTTGTCAATGCAGACGTGACTGGAGAAAACCTTGTGGGCGGGCTTGTAGGGGTAAACGAAGGGTCGGTAACAAGTTCACATGGGGGAGGAGAAGTAAAAAGCGCACTTGATGGTGTTGGCAGCCTAGTAGGTTGGAATAAGGGGGTTGTCCTGGACTCTTGGTCGACAGGTAGAGTAAATGGAAACGATCTTGTCGGCGGCCTTGTTGGGTTTAACGGTCCTTTGCCAGAAGGTTCCGTTCAATCGACCGCAAGTAGTAACGGGTTTTTGTACGATCTAGATGCAGGTACGGTGGAAGCTAACAGCAACGCTCTAGTAAACCGCTCTTATACGATGACTAATGTAGACGGGACTGGGGGGTTTCTAGGCGGATTGCTTGGGTATAACGGAGGCACGACTTCCAACTGCTATGCAACTGGAAACGTCATTCGCACTGAGGATCAGGATTATACTGAATATTCCGGTTCTTACGGTGGGTTTGCGGGGTTAAATGAAGGTAAAATAGAGTACTCCTATTCCACCGGAGAAGTTAAATATAACTTTGAAGGGGCTGACGACCCAACAGACAAAGGCTTCGTTGGCGCAGAAGGAGGCGAATACACCGAATACACCAGCAACTTCTTCGACAGTGAAGCCTCCAATCAAAACACAGATGCAGTTGGCGCTGCCATCGGAAAAACAACCTCCCAGATGCAAAATATCTCCACCTTCAAGAACGCCGGCTGGGAGGTACAAGCGGTTGGAGCCGACGAGGACGACTACCCCTACCTGGCCTGGGAGGAGGGCGAAAACAGCACGTGGCTGCAGGAGCAAGAACCGCCCTCCGTCAGCTTCACATACACCCCCTCCGAACCAAACGTCGAAGAAGAGGTAGCCTTCGACGCCTCCGGTTCATCCGATCCCGACAGTTCGATAGACGAGTACAAGTGGGACTGGGACGGGGACGGTACTTTTGATGAAACGATTTCATCTCCAACCACGTCTCATTCTTACTCCCAGGGCGGAGCATACAGAGTTGAGCTAAAGATAGTTGACGAGTACGATGTGACCGACAGCACGACAGAGGAGATAAAAATTGGATCAGTATCTCCCGAAGCCCTAATCAACCACGGCCCCAATCCGGTACCTTCCGAAGGCTGTATATTCTGGCTTGATTTGCCCGATGACGCCAGCGGTGCTACTCTGAAAGTCTATGACGTCGACGGTAGGCCTCTTGCCGAAGCAGATATTGGTTCCGGTCAAGGAAGGCACCCAACTACGGGAAGATGGCAACCCCGGGACGCGAACGGTCACAAACTGGGGAGCGGGTTCTATATGTACAAATTGAAAGTTGAACATACTGACGGTTCAGTAACCTGGTCCGATATCCAAAAGATGGTAGTAGATAGGTCGAAATAATGGAGGATATATTGAAAAAAGTATTCCCGACAGTAGTTATTATTTTGATGATTGCAACCCCGGCAACCGTAGTAGCTATACCCTCCGATGATTTCGTCTCCACCGCTTCTCTTTTTACCGTCGGCACAGGGGCCAGACCACTGGGTATGGGAAATGCCTTTGTCGGACTCGCCAACGATGAAAATGCTCTCTTCTACAATCCTGCCGGTCTGGCCTTCCTTGAAGAACCAGGATTTAGCTCCTTTTACACCAACCAATTTGATAGCTTCAATTATGGATCCCTATCGGCAACTGTACCCAGGGTTGGCCTAACCTACCTCCAGCTGAGCTCTGGCGCGCTAACTGAAAGAGATCTCTACGGTAACTCCACCGGCGAATTTGACTACACGAGCAGGGGACTGCTGGGTGCCTATGGGACCAAAATCGGGGAGGACTTGTCGGTTGCCCTTCAGGGCAAAGCCTATCAGGTGGATAGTTCCAGCACGGCAATGGGATATTCACTTACTCCCGGCCTCCTTTACAAGCTGGAGCCGTTCCAGCTCGGGGCGGTATTTAAAAACCTTCTGGCAAGTGATATTACCTATGCAGATGACCATACTGAACCCTGGCAGAGGGAAGTTACCATAGGAATTGCCTACTCTACGGAAAAACTAAAGTTAGATTTGGACATTGATGCCTTACTTACCGAGAGGGGAATAGACCCGGGAGTGGCCAGGATTGGGGCGGAAGGGACGATATTCCGCCACCTTTCACTTAGAGCAGGAGTTACAAGCAAACTCCAAAGCTCGATCGGGTTAGGGGTAGACCTAAAAAACTGGCAGTTCGACTACTCCTACCAAATTCATAATGAACTACCCTCATCTCACCGGGTATCACTTACCGCTCGGTTTGGGGAAGACTCCATCCCCAACCTGGAGGAGCTAAAAGAAAAATTTAGGGACCTCCTCTCCAGGGCAGTTGAAAATTAGTTGGGTAATTTGGGGCACTCACCACTATTCAGTAAGCAAAAAAGAATTTTTGTAGTTTAAAAGGAAGGAATAATGAACTAAGTTCTCTAGCTCCCCACTCTGTACTTCATACAAACTTTTGGACTAATTTTTGATTAAAAATATTTTAATACTGGGAAGGTTTACTGGGGTGGAGAAATTTAGGTGGAAGTATGTTCAAGTTTTTGATGCATTTATTTGTAATTCGTTGAACCATGGGTAACTCCCATTTAGGCTATGGGGTAATTTGTAATATTTTTAAAAAATAGGTAAATTAAGGGAAGAGGTGAGAAGAAATGTATGATTCAGTCTGGGATTTACTCCAAAAACCTATCTTTACTGTAAGCGGGCAGGAAATATCAATAGTTTCAATATTCTACTTCCTCGTAATTATCCTTATTTCATTCACCCTGGCTCGACTGATCATCCGGTTTCTAAAAAGAAACGTCTATTCGAAGATGGAGATAGAAAAGGGTGCCCAGTTTACCCTTTCCAGATTGGTCAAGTACGTGGTAATCGTTATCGGAGTATTAATTGGGTTGCAGATGCTAGGAGTTAACCTCTCTATATTGGCCTTCTTAGGAGGTTTATTAGGGGTAGGTATAGGTTTCGGTTTGCAGAACGTATTTTTGAACTTTGCCTGCGGGTTGATTTTATTATTCGAGAAGCCAATCAAGGTAGGCGACCTCCTGGAGCTTAACGGCACTCTGGGCAAAGTGAAGGATATTGGATTTCGGGCCTCCCTACTGGAAACCCCGGATAGCGAAACGCTCGTCGTCCCAAATTCTAACCTGGTAACGAACGAAATAAAGAACCTTAGTCACGGGGAGAATACCGATCTGAGGATTCACGTACCCATAGGAGTTGCTTACGGTACTGATATAAATCAAGTAAGAAAAATACTACTCGATATAGTGGAGGACGAGGAGAAAGTCCTGAAAGATCACCCGGCAAAAGTCGTATTCAAGGAGCACGGTGACTCCGCTCTCGGTTTCGACCTAAGGGTCTGGATCAGTACCCCCGGTGATAGAGTCGAGGTCAAAAACAGCATCAGGGAAAAGATCGATAGAGAATTTAACGAACACGGTATCGAGATGCCCTACCCGACAAGGGATGTATACTTATTTAAGGGAGAAGGGGAAGAAGGGGCACAGGAGGTCGAACAGCTAGCTTAGCCTTTGATTGTTATATGTGATAAAATGAAATCGAAATACTGATTTGTGATCCGTGTTAAACTAGGTTTTAAGCGACTCCCTTATCCGAGTCTGAGACTGAAAAATTCATGGGGGAACTGGGGAACTGGTATGAAACTTAGGATGGCGTCTATCTGTTTGTTTTTACTAATTTTATCCACAACTACAGGCAGTGTAACCGGAAAAGATTACATCCCCATATAGGAGGAGAGCTGGGAGAATCTCAAAGAATGGCAAAGATTTAACATAGTCCTTAGAAATTCTACTGGCGAGACTCTTTCGATTGCTGGATACTATTTCAAGAGGTCCATTGTTGAAGATTTTTACGGCGGACAACTTAACAGAAAAGTTGAAGCCTACGTCAATGCAGTTGAGCCTATTTGGCCCAGTAAAACGGTACTTGCTATGTCTGTTTCGCCCTATGATATTAAGTCCGAGGGCTAACATTTCTCCCCCGATAAAATTAGGTTTAGCCAGGATTTATCCTGGTATCATAACGACGTAACCGAGTATATTCTAGGCGAAGAGAAGTTTTTCGGTAGCAAATTGAAAGCAGTTACTGCTGGATTCATAGCGATACCTGATGGTATCAATCTGAGCAAAGGTTTCAGGATCTGGCACGAGGAAAAGTCTGCCAATTTGGGGGCACTGAATCGAAATTAAGTTAGAAAATATCTGGATACACTAACTTAGCTACCTTAGAAAAACTAACAATTGCAGTAGTTTTTATTGATAGTTTATCGTTATATTTGTATATTGATAACCTTTTAGCTCCCACTCTGTACTTCATACAAACTTTTGTAATGAGTTTGGACTAAAAACGATTCTTGGTCATGCAAAAAACCAAATTTTTACGCAGCTACCAAAAATTTGAAAAGTTTGGTAGATGCGTAATCTTTTCTTACCGCTCCCTGCTCTGCGATAGCCCGTAGTACTTATCT
>JAGXLB010000293.1 GCA_018334915.1 Candidatus Bipolaricaulota bacterium | reverse complement strand
CTTTCTCGATAGCTGTTACTCCGGTGGTGCGACAAAATCGATAAAAGGATTTTCGCTCAAAGGACAGAGTGCTCCGGCACCCGGTACGGTTTTTCAGGACTTCGACTTTGAGCAAGCGGAAGGTAGGATACTGTTTGCCGCATCACAGGAAAGTCAGACTTCTTACGAAGGAGAAGAGGGGGAGATAGAACACGGTCTCTTTACTTACTTCTTGCTTAAAGGTTTGTCAGGGGAAGCAGACCGTAACCGCGACGGTAAAATAACAGCTATCGAACTAGAGGATTATATAGTGCCACATGTCAGCAGTTACGTAGATGAACACGATCTGCCAGAAAACACACCTAATGGAACGCGTCAGAAACCGCTCGTAAAAGGCAGAATAGCCGTACCTATAATGGAAAAAGGAAGAGCTAGGCTGGAAGGGACAATTAAATACGTACTGGAAAGTAGTAAGGCTTCGGAGGAAAAACACGTCATGATCGACCTGGGTTCGAAAGATGGGGTCAGGAAAGAGGATAAATTTCTGGTCTATTCGAATCAGAAGGGTGTCCAGCTCGCTGGAAGAAATCGGATAGTTCTCGAAGTGAATAAGGTGGAGGGCCCGCACCTCTCCGTTTGTGAAGTCTTACGGGCAGAAAGTCCGGTGAAAGAGGGTTATAAAGTAAGGACTTTAGTAGATGATTCGAGTTTAACAGGTGGACGCGAGGAGTGAATGTAATTTGTTTATTGCATTTTTAACGCTGACTGCTGTTTCTTGGTTTAGTTTCGCTTAGTTATGTTATGTTACAAAAATATCAAAACAGAAAAGGGGGTAAAAATTGAAAAAACCTAAACACCGATCAAGATTACTTTCATCAACTACCTTACTAGTAGCGTTTTTAATGTTTGCTCCTCTCGCGGCGACCGGACAAGTAGGTAACGTCGCGATAAATGTTTCCGTAGTCGACGGAGCCGGGGAGCCGGTACGGGATGCTCAGGTCTTTCTTGACAAGGCTTATATAGGCAAGACTGACGGGGAAGGAAATAAGAATATCGATAGCGTCGATCCCGGTAAACATCTTGTTGTAGTAAAAAAGCCGGAACTGGGCAGGACCTCGGCTAACATATACATTTCCGAAGAGGAGGGGCTGCAACTCAAGCTGAAGTTACTCCCGAATAAATCGACTCCCTCGCCGGCTCAGTTTGGTTATAATCCCCGCAAACCACGTGCTGGAAAGAAGTTAACGCTGCGAGGCTTTACCCCTATGTGGGTTGACAGTTCGGATTTGAATTATAAGTGGGATTTGAGAAATGATGGGTCCATAGATGAAGAAGGAATGAAAGTTTCGGTTAGTTTCCCCTCCTCTGATAACTATCCGGTTACTTTAATTGTAACCAGGAACGGAGAATTAGTTGGAAAACAAACCAGGGAAATTGAAGTCAAGCCGATGAATATTTCGCCCAAAGCCTCTTTTTCCATCAAAGACGAAGAGATATCTGCAGACAAACCCCTGTCCTTTGACGCGAGCGATTCGAGTGACAGGGACGGAATAATTGAGGAATATCTCTGGAAGTTTGACTCTAAAAACCAAAAGAGAGGAGAAGTGATCCACCATAAATTCAATAAACCAGGCACCCACGAAGTTACTTTAATAGTTACGGATGATTTTGGAGAGACCGCAAGGGTTACTAAGCAAATTTCGGTAGCGCCCCGGACCTATATTAGCAGGCTTTTTTACAAAGAAGGTCAAGGAATGGACTGGGTAACTTCGAATAAACTCTCCCGGAACGAACCCATGCAGCTTACAAATTCGGACAAGCAAAGGGAACTTAATCTCTTCTTCGAGCGCAGAGAGAACGAAATTGCCGAAATTATTCAACAGCTGAAACCGACATCGGATGGAATAATCGATGTAATAGGGCAAACCGTAATCAAACCTTCCAAAAATATAATCAAGCTGCGGGGTAAGGGCTTTGTCCAGACTGGAATAGTAACTTATGACTTAGACAAAGGGGTTCGAAAAAAAGAGATCCAGGACTGGAACGGAAACACAAAGTATACAAGTACCAGTTCTGCCAGAGCCAATAAAAAACTAGATCAAACCCAACATTCATTTACGATTCACGTGGTATCAAGGGAGTCTCTCGAATCTATTGCGCTGGATATTTTGGTGAACCAAGCATCGGAGCCTTTGGTGGTAGCAACCACGGAACTATTTAATTATAGAAAGCTCAACGCAGTGAAAACATCACTTAAGAGCGGTATAAAGCCGGCGAGGTATAACTTATCCCCCCATCTTATGGTTTATCCGCCGAAAGTTATTTACGAGACCGAAAGAGCCAGCTTCGAGTTTATTTCTTTTGATCCAGACGGACCTCTAGAAAAGTTCGTGGTAGACTGGGGCGACGGTAATAAAGAGGATATAGAACAACCGATTTCCGGAAGAAACAAAGTCTACCACACTTATACACAATCCGGGAAGTACGATGTCACAGTTAAAGCATTTGATACCAGTGAAAAGGAGAATAACTTCAGAAAAGTAACATTTACAGTAACGGTTAGAGAAAAAGAAAAGGAACGAAAGCCAAAAAAGGATGAGAGAGAGGAACCAGTCTGTGGATCATATTCAGGATTTTTGGCATTAAATTAATTGGGAAAAGTACACGTTTACAGGGATTTCCCTTGCCCGAAACGGTAAGCAATTAACCGCAGCTCGTGGGGGAATCTGGGAAATTTGAAACATAACGGGTGAATCTGTGTAAATTGAATGAGATTCTTTTCTCTAAACAGGAGGTGAAGGTTTCGATCCCGGTTGCTTAAGCCCAGGAAGGTGAGTGAATAGGCTTGAGATGTGGCATTTAAATTGTTTTTCCATTATA
>JAGXLB010000292.1 GCA_018334915.1 Candidatus Bipolaricaulota bacterium | reverse complement strand
GGGAAGATTAAGTTGAAGCTAGTCTTCACCAAAAGCTTCAAAAGTGATTACCAGGACTTACCCGATGAGGTTCAGGATAGGGTCGATAAACAGCTCAAATTCCTCCTGGAAGATTTGCGTTATCCTTACATCGAGCTTCCGCAATTCAAGGTAAAGGCGTTTTTATCAATCTTAACAGGGATGGCGGGGAATGAAGCTTTATAACTAAAGATACGATACAAGGCTTTCCACCAGAAGTTGGGACTGCCTCAGCAAGTGATCTACATCCGGATCGTTGTTTGGAAGATCTTGAAAATCCTCACCGTAGAAAAACCGTGCTACATTCCTGGGACCAACATGGTCCAAGCTCTTAAAATCACGTCTGAGAACTGTTACACAGGTTTCAACATGACTCCCTCGATCGAATTGTTTTAACTGGATCAATTGTTCGGCAATATACTTAATTCCCTCGGGCCAATTTCTAAGTAAATAGAAAATATCATAATAATCCTTCCATTTTTCTCGTTCGTTAATGGCCAAGGCCTTTAATACTAGAAAGGAAGCGGGTCCACAGGTTTTAATTTCTCGTTCAATTTGGTCTCCTGCGGGAGTTTTATGCTCAATTATCCGCTTCTCTGTGTCTTTAAAAGCTAGCCTCAGCCCGGGCGTAACAATTGCGGATAACTTTCCGGTAATGTTTTGCATTTTCCCAGCAGCTGGGCTCTTCTCATCCGGGGGAATTTGGAAGTCGACAGTTACTGTAGAATCTTTATCCTCCGTAATCCAGCGATGGTTAGTTAGATTACCTGCCTCGTTTTTATCCCTCCGAAAACCCGACTGGCCAAGTCTTTCGACAATTCTACGGTAGGGCTCATATTCTATAATCCCCAGTGAAAATCCAATATCTACGTCTCGAGTTCCGACGTGAGAAACTGCAGGGTCATCATTTCGGTTAGATTTGGGTTGATCAATGAGTAAAGCAGGCACCAAACCTCCAACAATTACAATATAATCCCTAAAAGCTCCAAGGGCCTGGAAAACCTTTATACACCCTGCTTTGACCGATGTCAACGATTCCTGGCGATATTCCTTTATCGTCCATGGTCTAGAATCCGGCATCCTCAAGCTCCCTTTTGATTTTTAAGAACAATTCTTCGGCAAGATCTTCACTTCTTTGGGCCTTGATCGATTGCAGATCCAGGTATAGCTGGATTTGATTCACGACAGATAAGCCATCTTTATCTTCCGTTCCCATAAATACACCGGAAGTCCTCGGTTCGACTAACCATAAGTTTGATCCTCTTTTTCCTTTTACAAAGTTGGCTCTTTTCAGCGCACCTTCCGAAGGGAGGGAGCCAATGTACACCACCGTTAAAGGGCTGCCGCTTGAAACACCATAAAACTCCGCGGCTCTCGGACCGCTAAGGCAGTATTCTCCTTCAAGCGAGCCGAGAGGAACTTTCAAAGAGGATAAAGCCGAACCACCCCTTGTTTCAGCAATCGCCCCTTTCGTCACCTCGTGACGAGAAAAGTCGTAGTCTTCAGCCCACGCGTCAAGCATAGTAAAGGGGTTCTTCAATTCATAAGGCTTTGACCGGCCCTTTTTCTCTATCTTCCTTATGAAGCCCAACGATTCCAATCTACGGGTTACTCTACTGGCTGTACCCGAACTGACCTCCGCTTCTTGAACGATTTCCTTCACCGTAAAAGACTTTTTAGGATTCAATAAAAAGGTAAGGGGGATTTTCGAAGCCTCCGGAGCAAAAACCGATGCAGGACGACCGGATTGTTTAAAACGATTTTCTTTTCCCTCTACATGCACGTATATAGGGGGTTCTTCAATATGTGCGTTCCCGCTAAGGTCTAACCAGGACAAATTATACTCACCGCACTTTTCCTTACCCTTCTTGGTCATATAGGGAACGACACATATAACCGGGCGCGCAGCTTCTGGTTTCAGGTTATTCTGTACGCCCTCAACTGTGGATAGTATTTTAGCAGTTCCAACTTCCTTCGAGTAGGCCACCCGGAAAACCTTGTCCAAAACCCTTAGCGTTAATTCTGGAGTAGGGAGTTTATGCCCCACAGAGGGTTCCATAAGTTCAATTTCATCGGAAGTAACTTGAAACCAGCTTTGGAATTGCTTCTCTATTCCCGCAATAATCGATTTTTTATCAATTTCTTTCATAGGTCCTCAGTGAATTCCGTAAAATAGGCTTTTTCAATTCTAATTAAACTTACTAAATAAACGTAATTTACGCTTATAAGATAACTTCAATTGTAATGGAATTCAAGGAATAAACTGAACTTACAAGTCTAGCTAGTTTTTCACCTTTAGCACCCAATCCGTAACAACTGCCCCCCACACCCAATCCTTAAATTGCCCATACCCAACCTTCCGTTGCTCTGGTAAAAATGCTTCACTCAGATCTTTTACATTCGGGGAAATTTTACTTTTACCAACAGCAGGCCGGGTCCCCCGTGCCCGGCCGAAGGGTTGCATAAAGACAATCCGCCCCCAGCACGGTGACTGGAGGCTACTGAGGTTTTTTTACTATGGCACGGGCTACTGTATTTATTACCATGACTCGGGCTACAAAGACTTGAATCATACCTCTCTCGGAAAGTGCTACCTGAATATATTGTTTTCGCCCTCGTAAGGATCCCCCGAGATCTTTTGTACCAATCTCTCGTGGACCAACCGCATCGCTTCTTCGATATCGTAATCCAAGCTACTTGCAATTAACGATCTCGTGTCCTCGATAAACGTGGTGTTATATAGTTTCTGGGAAAGGTTCTCTTCAAACCTGGCTCGTGTAATTGGAGTATCCAGCGAATCCGTATATCTTTCAAAGCAACTCAACACCCGAGTGGGCTCAACCATTT
>JAGXLB010000088.1 GCA_018334915.1 Candidatus Bipolaricaulota bacterium | reverse complement strand
GGGAAATAATTTAGTCACCGGCGACAGGAACAACCTTCTCAGCAAAGGAGCTTCGTTATGAGTGGAACCCAGCACCCTAGAACCAACCACAATATCTGCATTGGATTCCTCTAACTTTCTTATCATTTTAGGTATCTCTCCCGGGTCGTGCTGACCATCCCCATCCATCTTTACTAAATAGTCGTAATCCATTTCAGCCAAAAGTTTATAACCCGCTACAGATGCTGCACCCTGTCCTATATTGATGGGCAAAGCCACCACTTCCGCCCTATGTTTACTAGCTATGCGAGAGGTTTCATCTGTAGAACCATCGTCTACAACGTATACGTGATAGGTAGAAGGGATGTTTTCCAATAAGCAGCCTAATATTTTTGCCTCGTTATATGCGGTAATGAGTACTGCTACATCTTCTTTTGTTTTAATCTCAGTATCCAAAAATAAATTCCATAAAAATCTCGTATCTATTTAGGCAAAATTCTTGCAGGAACCCCAACGGCGGTCGTACCTTCTGGGATATCATTACGGACTACTGCATTCGCTCCAACAGTAACATTTGGGTGAATAGTTACCTCATTGAAAATTACAGCTCCGGGTCCTACGAAACAGCCATTTGTAATAGTTGACATGCCGGTAAGATGAGACAATCCGTTGAGGGTATTGTAATCACCCACTCTGCAGTGATGGCCAATCGCCACGCTATAATTTATTTTATTGAAATCTCCTACCTTTACCTTCGGTGCAATAATTGTCCTTTGTGCAATTACATTTCCCTTCCCCAATTTTGCCTGAGGGGAAACTTCGGCTGACGGGTGAATCAAATTCGGAAAAGTCACATCGTAGTTTTTTGCCTTCTCAAACATCCGCCTTCTCCCCCCGGCGGATATAACACTAATCAATCCAACAGGCCCTGCTATATCTCCCAGAACCTCTATCCCACCCAGGACTTTGTAACCCCAGAATTCTTCATGAGCCTTCGTCTCGTCGGAATCAATAAAACCGATAATCTCGAGTTTTTCATTTCTGTGCTCATTTAAAGCCCTGACAATTTCCTCAATATTTTTTACATACGGTCCGGCACCGATTACTGCAATCTTACTCACTCTAATCACCCGGGTTTGCTTTGCCATAGCCTTCTTCTGGTTTTTTTAATCCAAGCCTATCCCGAAGCTTTGAGGCGCTGATAAATCGCTTTTCGTGTATTTCCGCAATTTTCTTCACCCTTTTTAGTAAATCGTAATTCGTTGCCAGCTTGGTCCGATCCTTATCGTACCAGATATTATCTTCTAATCCTACTCGCACCCCTTTCCCTGTAACTACTGCCAGAGAATTTACCAATCGCTGAAAATCCCCCACGCCGCCATAAGAAATTACCGAATCATCGGGAACTTCCCTCTTCATTAGCCCCATAGATAAAAGATTGGCTTGGGCACAGGCGATGTTCCCCAGAATCAGGTTGAAGTAAAATGGAGGTTCTATTAATCCTTTTTTCCGCAGGTACTTTGCGTAATTTATCATACCAAGATCGAAAGCTTCGAGTTCGGGCTTTATTCCCCTTTCCTGCATAGCCCCTACAAGGCTTTTTATAACTTTTGGGGAGTTAATACTTGCAACTTTGTTAAAATTAAGAGAGCTCAAAGTCAAGCTGGCCATGTCCGGTTTTGCTTGCCCCTCTAAATTGAGAACAGCACTCCTTTTTTCCAAATCCTGAACCGTTCTACCGCTACAACTCACGCAGAGTATTAAGTCTTTGTTTTCCTTGCGAATACCGGTAATTATTTCCCTATAAACCTCTGGTTTCCATGTAGGTTCCCCTTTTTCGTTTCTGGCATGGAGGTGAACCATCGATACTCCCAGCTCGCTGCAACGAAGTACGTCTTCGATTACTTCATCGGGATGCAACGGTACATGTGGTGTCATCTCTTTGGTAGGAATCATTCCAGTGGGAGTAAAGTTGACAATTATTTCTTCCATAATTTCCCTTGATCAATTTCTATGCCTATAGTCAGGAAAATACCCGTCATTAACATCAACCCCGGCTTCTCGAGCTAACTTAACCAATTCTAAATATATACTGCTATTATGACAAATAGTAGATATAAAAAACTGTCCTCTCGATGGAGAAAAAGCTTTCTTGAACTCAAAAACACCTGGCCTTCCACCCTGTAAATCGAAAACTCTGTCACCCTGTTTTCTTGTCCATAGGATCTCTTTATAAAGAAGATAATTATTCGGTTGATAGTTCCAATAATCAGGCATTGTTGCTCGTAAGTAATCGTGTGACTTGCCGCCATCTCGTAATACTATGCCGCCACCTATTATTTTCTCACTGTATTTTATTAAAAAAAGCTGAAAACTGTCACCCAGGCGTTTCGACATTTTTAGAAAGAAGCTTTCATCAAACAGATAGTGATCGGAGGCATTTTTCTCCTTCATTTGCTGGATATAGATTTCCGTGAATCGCTCTACAGCTTCTTTGCAAGAAGTATTTTCAACCTCTAACTCCTGCTCCCTGGCCTTCCTTATACTGGTTCTATTCCTGCCTTCGAATCTCTCCCATATTTCCTGCTCGCTCTGCGATAAATCAACGTAGACTGTCTCCCGGTCCAGTTGAACGTCTAAAACCTCCTCGAATTGCTTGGAATTTTCCAGCAAAGGATCGTACCTAATAAACTCGGAAATGATGTTTTCTCGAGTGCAATAATCTTCAAATGTCTGCCTAAATTCTTTGATGAGTCGTTTTTTTAGCTCTGGAGAATTGTACTTTGACCATACAATAGGTCCTCCATAGTACCAGGAAGATATTATATCAGTACCCTGCCATATCTTAGACGAAACACTTTCCCTACTCACAAAGGACAATCGGGATAACCGCCTTTTGAGGTATGGATAATAAACGAAACTATTCTTATCCCCGTACACAAATAGTTCTGGCTCTGCTCCATAGTGATCTCCTAATAATTTGATGTAATCAGGGCGATGATAAATGCCTGGATTGCCAATTGCTCGATAATAACTAATCCATTCTTTATTTTCAGGTAGACTCCGTATAATGTCCTTGGACCATTCTTTTTGCAAGGTTTATCCTCTATTTATAGCTAAGCTCAAAAACTAAAATACTCATTTTTCAGGAAAGTTAAACTTCCAGCGAGCGAATAGAATCAATTACGGCATCCAATTCAGTTTGTCCAAGCCCCGGATGGTTTGGCAACCCCAATAGTTTACCGGCTACCTTTTCCGCCGTTTCAAGATAAACTTGTTGGTAATCTATATTCTTGTCGTAATGTTTGGAATTATAGGGAAACCCTTCCGGGTAAGGATTTTTTTCGGTCAACACCTTTTGCTTGTAAAGAGGGTTATGGTAACGGTGGCGGGTCTCTATCCCCCTTTCATACAGCTTTTCTCTTAGTCTTTTCGTCCCCATCCCTAATTTTTTCTCATCTATCAGTACTGGACACCAGAAAAACGTGTGCTTTACCCTACTTTCTAACCGCGGCGTGGTAAGCCATGGAATCTTAAGTTCACGCAAGCGGCCCAAAAGGTACTTAGAATTTTTAATCCTTTTTTCGTTTAAATCGTCCAGCCTTTCGAGCTGAACTATACCCATAGCTGCGGCAATTTCATTCATTCTATAGTTATACCCGAGATAATCATGGTGATCTCGGTCTGTCATACCGTGACTTCTTATATTTCTTGCCAGTTTAGCCCATTCCCCGTTATCGGTAACTAACATACCGCCCTCTCCAGTGGTCATGTGTTTGGTGGCATAAAAAGAAAATGTTCCAATATCTCCAATGGAGCCCACTTTCTCCCCTTTGTACTCGGTTCCGTGTGCCTGGGCAGCGTCTTCGATCACGTAGAGGTCGTTCTCTTTGGCAACTCGGAGCAATTCCTCCATATTAGCAGCATTGCCAAATAGATGAACCGGAATTATTGCTTTAGTATTTTCGGTGATCCTTTTTTTCACGTCTTCTGGGTCCAAACAATAACTATCTGGATCTATGTCGCCAAAAACTGGAATGGCGTTTTGGTGTAATACAGAACTTACAGTGGAGAAAAAAGTCAAAGGAGGAACTATTACCTCATCCCCAGGACCTACGCCAAGTACAGCCAGGGAGACATGGAGAGCTGCAGTCCCGCTATTAACTGCTACTGAGTGCTCAACGCCAATATAGTCGGCAAATTTTTGTTCGAACTCCTCAACTTTGGGGCCTGTAAGGTACCTTCCAGAAAACAAAACTTCTCGGATAGCCTCTACTTCGCGCTCTGTTACATAAGGCTTGGCAACTTTAATCATATTTTAACGTGAATTATGCTGTTATTCGTAGTCGTAGGAAGTATTGCGAAAGCTATCCGATTCCCAGTCCCAATCTAACTCTTCCAGTTTTCTTGATAAATTTTCTATTCCTTCTTCTACCGACCATTGTGGCTTCCACTTAATTATATTCTTGATTTTACTACAGTTAATTGAGTAATCCCTTCTATCTGCGTTGGCCTCTAGATCGTGTTCGATATCAGTATTGGCCGCAATAGATTTAACCGTCTCGGCAATTTGATTTACAGTCCTGTTGTTTTGTCTGTCACCCACATGAAATATTTCTCCATCCCTTTTGAAACGAGGTGATTCCAACACGTCGACAAAAGCTCGGGCCACATCTCCGACATGTATTAGTGATCTGGTCTGTTCCCCGTCACCGTAAACGGTGATTTGTCCTTCTTTCCAGGCCAGATAAGTAAAGAGATTAGTAACCAAATCGAGACGGGGCCTTCTGGACCAGCCAAAAACTGTTGAGACTCGAAGCACAGTTGGGTGGAAATGGGAAACCTCTTTTGACCTTTCCAGTATGATGTTCTCCGATCTTAATTTAGCATTTGCATAATGAGACAATGGGTGAGGTGGAGTCTTCTCCGTAACCTCGTCGTAGAGTCCCTCTACGTTTCCATAAACTGAGCAGGAAGATGAAAAAATAAAATCTCTGACGAGATCTAGCTCGGGGTCGGTACATATATTTATCAATGTACGAGTGCTTTCCACGTTAATAGAAAAGTGAGCTTTATGGTTCTGTAAACAGGCAGCCTCTCCTACAATCCCGGCTAAATGTATAACGGCATCCACGTTTTCTAAGGCGTATATAACGTCTTTAGAATTCCTACAATCACCTTTTATTTTTTCAATACTGCTGGATAAAGGATCAAGGGCTTTATCTCCCCAGTAAAACATGTCAAACACAACTGGTTCGTATCCTCTATCGACTAGTTCTTCTACAACCTTATTGCCTATGTAACCAGCCCCGCCTGTTACCAGTACCCGCATTTATTCCCCCTCTTCGAAAGAATAACTAAATATAATCTAGCACATTGAAACTTAACTACTTTACCGAGATATTTAATATTATGACTTCTATTCCTCAGGGAATCCACAAAGAGTGTGCTAAATTCATTATCATTGCTATCGAAGAAAATTTAGTTGATTCGAACAGCACAAAATTAATTATCTTTCCTAGCAAATTTTAATAATTCTCTTACGCCTTGGTGTAAAGGAACCGAAGGCTCACAGTTAAGAGCATTCTTTGCTTTAGTTATATCTAGAAGTGGGGAACAGTTACGGGTATTTGCATTTTCAACGTGTTTCCTGCCGGGCCCTGGTAGTCCAAGGCGTTTACAAACTTTCTTGAAGGTGGATGCCAGGTCGTTAATCGACGGAAATTTACCTCCACCTATATTATAGACATGCCCCCAACATTCATTATGTGTACCGAAGACTATTTTCGCGATAAATCTACATAAATCTTTTATATGAATTAAATCTACCAATTGTTCCCCGTCCCCGTAAATTGTGAGACTATCTCCATTAATGGACTGTTCCGTGAACCTTCCTAATAGGTTATCTCGTCTCATAAATATACCCAGACCATAGACGCGAGAAGGTCTAAGAATGATATAGCCTATCGATTCATTTTTTAGATTACTCGTCAACACCTCACCACCATACTTTGTAAGTCCATAAATATCATTAGGTGAGGGGGTCGCCTGTTCAGAGACTATACGGGTTTCTTGGTTACCATAAATACTTCTAGTAGACATGTAAATGAAACTAGAAACATTCTCTTGTCGTGCAACATCTAGAAGCTTATACGTAGCTCCAATATTTACATCAACTGCAGCTTTCGGGTTTTCCGAGCAGAAACTTGGCCCCCTTGCTGCAGCCAGGTGGATTATTTGATCGATTTTCTTTGTCCCGAGCCCTACAAGAGATCCAGATTTGGTCAAATCCCCTAATACAAAATCTAATTTACTGGGGTTCTTTACTTCACTTTCTAAAATTGAAGCTTTCTCACCTTTTCTTCCAAGGGCTATTATTTCTTCTACAGAGCTATTCTTAAGCAATTTCAATACTAGATTACCACCAACGTACCCCGTAGCTCCAGTTATTAATATTCTCATCCGGACTCATAGAAGGTTCGATCAGACAGATTCAAGTAACCCGACACTTTCAGCTTTTTTAGTTGAGCCTTAGTAAACAATTGATTTGCAGAGAAACGTTTGCATAATAGATTGGATTGAGTTTTAAGAATATTTTGGACAGATTCCGCACTTTCACCTTTAATAAAAAACCTTATAGCAGCCTCAATTTCATTGAAGCCCATGGCCGCTCTTACCGATGTAATGCCAGTAAACCTTGGATTTAACTCGAAGAATATTGGACCTTCGCTAGATATTTTACATTGAAAATTACAAGGTCCTCTGAGTCCAAGCTCGGTCAATTGGGCAACTATTTCTTCAACGAGACCATTTATTGCCTTGCTTTGGAAGGGCTCAATCCTAATAGGAACCCCCGATTTAAGAACATTCTTACTTGTAAAGATCCCGATTACATCCCCGCTACTCTCTACCAGGACCTGAGTGGAAACTTCTTCTATTTGTAACAATCTCCCGTTAGAGTATATATCGTCTCGCAGGACGTTAGATCTTCCTCCCTCCCAGCCTGAAGGTATAATATATTCCTGAATAACTGCATCTTCCGCTCTCCCTAGGTATTTCTCAAGTTCTTTTTCATTAAGAACTACGCATATGCCCCTTGAAGCTGATCCTCCCCGAGGCTTAACAAGCAAGGGAAATTGAAGTCTCCCGCTTGCTTTGTAATAGTCGTCTGCAGACAAAGAATCAGCAAAAGGTAAACCCCTATCCTTAAAGAAACTGTGAGTCCTCAGTTTATCTCTGCAGATATCTACTAATTTTCTATCGCTAACTATTATCTCAAAACCTTCATCTTTGAAGAAGCCTCTATGCTCAGCTAAAACGGACAATTCTGGATCCGAGCCGGGAATTATAACGTCAATATCTTCTTTGTGGCAAATATTTAACAATTCTTCTTTATAATCCGTCTCGGAAGCTGGTGGTACCAGGTATGACTTATCGCTTTTATATAACCCAGCGCCCCACGGTTCCATGTCCACGCCAACAATTTTTGTGCTCAATCCGGATAGGCGAAGCGCCTGGAGTATGGAATCACCAACACCTCCACCAACCCCAGTTACTAATACGTTTACGTTCAGTTTTTCTCCAAGTGACCCTGTTGTATTATTCATGGTCGTATATCCACGGAACACCTTATTAAAGAAAAACTCAAAACTAGTTAATTATCAAGTAAATGTGGTTTCCAGCAAGAAAACTATTTTAGCCTACTAATATGAGATGCCAAAAATAAAAATTCTCAAGAAAAATTTTACCCAGATTTTGCGATTCTCACCTAAAATAAACCGACATTACCACAGAGAGTTTTTCTACTTTCTCCATTATCAGATTATCAAGTTGCCCCGGCCAAGGTTTAAGATCAAAACCAGCCATTTGAACAGAGGGAATGGCTCGTTAAGTAGCATAATAGAAAGCAGTACCACTAATACGTAGCTGGTGACTATGATCAGGTAGAAAATCGATAAGTTACCGTGCTTCAGAGCCACGATAAAAAATGGCGGAGAACCCGTACAAAACCACACCTAAAATAACTTGCCAGTTGGCAAGCCAGCCGGTTATACTGAAGAAAATATCCGCAGAGCCCCGTTTAAAGAACAATTGCCCCAACGCAGCAAGAACGGCACAAAAAAGGCTAGGCCTATTGCCCAAGTTTCGGTCTGCTGCATTAAGCCTCCTTGTTAATTTGTTCTTTGAAGTAAGGAAGAACTTTATTTAGCCCCTTCCTTCTGCTCACCTCGGGGCTCCAGTCCAGTAATTCTTTTGCTTTACTAATGTCCGGTCGCCTTACCTGTGGGTCGTTTTCGGGTAAAGGTTCATGGGTTATTTCACTGGCGGTGTCGGTGATTTCAATAACTTCATTTGCGAATTCCAGAATAGATATCTCGTCCGGGTTGCCTAAATTAAAGACAGGTGTTAGGTCTTTGGCGTTAGGTGTTGGGTTCCAAGTTAAGAGACTAATAATACCTTCAACCATATCATCCACGAAACAAAAGCTTCTGGTCTGGGAGCCGTCTCCAAAGACGGTTAGTGGCTTGCCTTTTATTGCCTGTCTCATGAAGTTAGGAAGTGCTCGGCCGTCCCTTAACCTCATCCTCGACCCATAGGTGTTAAATATCCTGGCTATTCTGGTATCGATATTGTGCTTGTTGTGGTAGGCCATAGTTATGGATTCACCATACCTTTTGGCTTCATCGTAGGCGCTTCTCGGTCCTACCGGGTTGACGTGGCCCCAGTAGTCCTCCGGCTGGGGATTGACCTGAGGGTCCCCGTAAACCTCCGAGGAAGAGGCAAGCAAGAACTTCGTATTGGCTGCCTTGGCTAATCCTAAAGCGTGGTGGGTACCAAGAGCACCTACCTTTAGCGTATGTATCGGGTACTCCTGATAGTCCTTTGGACTTGCCGGTGAGGCAAAGTGGAAGATGTTGTCTAGATTCTTGGTTTTAGGCGTTAGGTTTTTGGTATCTTTTAAGGTATCCTTTTTATCCTCCAGCAACTTCGGGAGGTCAATGGTTTCCGTTACGTCGTGGTTCAGGAATGTAAACCGATCATGGTCAAAGAGTTGATCTATGTTTTTCTTTGAGCCTGTTAGTAAATTATCCATGCAAATTACATGATGACCTTCTTCGATTAACCTATCGCAAATGTGGGAGCCGAGGAAGCCTGCTCCGCCGGTAACGAGTGATATTTGCATGAAAACCTCCGTCTATAATGGGTGAATCCACAATATGGGGGTTGTGTAAAAATCTTTCAAACGGTTTACAGAAAATCAATCATGCTGGAAATTATCAATATTCCTAAAAACCCCACTTGAATTATGTCTTTAAAAATTGAAAGTTATTCAGTGATTCGCCCTTAAATTTGTTCTTAAGATTGAACCAATGTAAATTCCTATAAAGTCTTAAACCAGTCTGCAAACTTTTCTGTCCTTCCTCTATTGATATTTCTGGGTCGTGAGCAAGCATTTTTATTGACTTAGAAATCTCAGCGTAATACTGGGTATTGGGTACTTGGTACTGGCTACTAGTGTCTAGTAAGATTCCTATTTATTCTCAAACCACTTTACAAACTTCTCGATTCCTTCTTCAATTGAAACTTTTGGTTCATAATCAAGCATCTCTTTCGACTTAGAAACATCTGCGTAAGTTATAGGTACATCGCCTGGTTGTTCTGGTTTCTGGTCTATTTTTGGATCTATACCCATTTTTTCTCCAATTAAACCTATTATATCCCGCAGCTGAATGGTTTCGGAGTTGCCCAGATTAAATATCTCGAAATTATAATCGGCTTCTAGTGCGGCCATAATTCCGTCTAATATGTCGTCAACATAGGTGTAGTCGCGCTCAGACGTTCCATCTCCAAACATTGGGATCGGCTTGCCTTTGTCCATCAGGCGTGCGAACTTGTGGATGGCCATTTCCGGGCGCTGGCGCGGGCCGTAGACGGTGAAGAACCTCAGGGCTGCTATCGGTATATCGTAAAGGTGGTTGTAGGTCTTGCAGTACTGTTCAGCTGATTTTTTGGCGGCGGCGTAGGGGGAAATCTGCAGGTCTGTGACGTCATCCTCGGAAAAGGGGACTTTGTCGTTAATTCCGTAGACGGAGGAGGAAGAACCAAAGATGAACTTTTCAACATCGTAGTTTCTGGCCATCTCCAGCAGGTTGAGGGTGCCTTTTACGTCGACATCGACGTACTTTGTCGGGGAGACGAGGGAGGGGCGGATACCAGCCAGGGCTGCCAGGTGAATCACTGCTTTAGGTTTTAGGTCTTGGGTGTTAGGTCTTAGGTTATCTATGGGGCAATTTTTTGGGTCTAAAGACAAACTTCTTATTTTTTCCATATCACCGGAGAAAATGGCCTCAAGTAACTCGACATTCAAAATGTCGCCGGGGATTAGGGTGAAGTTTGGGTTGTCGATAATTTCGGAGATGTTGCGGGCTTTGATTTCCGGGTCGTAGAAGTCGTTGAAGTTGTCCAGGGCTATTACGTGGTGGCCTTTGTCGACCAAGCGT
>JAGXLB010000087.1 GCA_018334915.1 Candidatus Bipolaricaulota bacterium | reverse complement strand
AGAAGGGTCAGATCGAAAACATGAGGAGGTGATATGTAAGTAAAGAATCAAATCACGGTAGATGGGGTGTGTCCTCGGAAGTATTGTTCCTTCTCCGAAGTAGGGGTTGACTTTCCTAAGAGAGGGACGGGGCTTGTAGAAAAGCAGTCTTAACTAATATTTTTGGTCTTTTACAAAAGAAGACTCAGCAGTCAATTGAGGACATGATCCTTGAAAAAGGATACAGGCAATTTAAACGTTGACCTCGCATTCTGGTAAAAATAGAGGAAACGGGCTCGATTGACTGCTGGACAAAAACCAGCCGATTCCTCCCCAGGGCAAGCCCTGGGGCTTCCTCGGCAAGTTTTGGTAAAATCACCCGAATCCAGCATCCAGACACCTTTTCCTTTTATCGGGACACGGAGCCCTTCCTTCTCACCGTACGCTTTAATAGGTGTAGACCAGGTCTCGAGTGTCGTTTCGTCTCCACTGGTATAATAGCGATCCGCGACGAAATCGACCAGCTTTCCTGGGCCCGTTGACTTTAATGGACTATCGGTTTCATGTTGCATCCAACCGGCTATCAACTAACCTTAATTAGCCAAACACTCCAGCTGTACTGCCTGTTTTACTTCCGGAATTCCATCCAGCTTTAGCACGTTCTCCTCTTTTACCTCGTATTTTGTCCGAATTTCTCCTATAAATTCCTCAAGACCGGAAATTTCCACGGTTAGCCCTTCAACCAAAAAATGTATTGGAATAACCACCTGAGGATTCAGCCACTTTGTAAGGTCCGCAGCTTCTGATCCGTTAATTGTGTAGTTTCCTCCCACAGGAATAAGCAATACATCAATCGAACCTATCTTTTCTATATCCTCCTCGCCCAGCTGGTGACCCAGATCTCCCAGGTGACATATCTTCCTTCCTTCCATTTCGAAGACGAAAATAACGTTTTCCCCTCTCTTCGAACCTCTAACTTTATCGTGAAAACTGTCGATACCTTTAATGGATACCCCTTGCTCAGTGTAGCTACCCGAATTCTTTATGACTGTGGAGCCTTCCCGAGTTACGATATCCTCACCCGAAGAGTGGTCGTGGTGTCTGTGAGAAATGGTAACCAGGTCCGCTATGTTAGCAGGTGGGGGATTCAATCCGATAGTTTCTCCATCATGGGGATCCGTGACTACTGTTGACTGATTCTCAATTTTAAAGCAAGCCTGTCCATACCATTCAAAAGTTAGCACGTTTTCACCTCCTTGGTCAATAGCATTTTACTAAATTGACCCAATCAACCAAAACTTTTCGTGAAATCGAAAATATGGAGATGCTCTGAGTTCGCTAATATCCAGATCCCCGCAACCCTACCACTCCATCTACTTTCTCTCCACTTATCAATTCTACCCGCCTCGTATTACTGATTTTAAAAATATAACTAATAAGCCGTTACATCCAACTAGACTGGCAGGATGGCTAACACAATTAGATTCTTTTCCCTTACCGATACTGGCTGGCGCCCAAAAAAGTCTTTACGAGGAAGTAGTTTCGTCTCTACCAGCTAAGAAAGCGTCAGGGAGGTTGGCAAATTTGAAAAACCCAAAATGTAGAGGGGACTGGGTCATTGATCCGGTTTTTTGGGTTTCCAGATTTATGGTTGCCATTTCAACCCCTCTTCGACCATGGCCAGATAATTTTCTATCGGTATGTATTCAGCTACAGAGTTACCTGTACCCAGCGCGTAACAACCGTAAGAAGCACAGTTTTCCAAAATATACCTCACGTACTCTCGTAATTTTTCTTCGGGAAAGCGGGCCAGTTTGTCCACATCTACTCCCCCAAGCACACCTATTCTTTCTCCGTAGTCCCTATAGAAGCTGGTAACCGGTTTGGTTTGATTCTCAAAAGAATGGATCGCGTCAACACCCACGTCCTCTATCAGGTCTTCTATAATTGGTTCTTTAACCCCACACGTATGAAGAAAGTATAACAAGTCATTTTTGTGGGCTAAGCTCGCCAGTTTTTTGTGCCAGGGCAAGATATACTCTCTCAGATGCTCGGGTGAAATGAGCGTCGAAGTTTTATACCCCATATCGTCACCCTGAAAGAACCCATGGAGTCGAGGAAGGCCGATAATTTTTTTATAAAAAGAAAATATGGTTTCACCCACCTTATCCGACACTGCTTTCAATAGATCCGGCTGGTTATACAGCATGCGGGAAAGAGGAATATATCCAACGATCACATTCATCAGGTTTTCCAGGATACCCTGGGCAAAGGAGGCAAATATTCCCATACCTTCAGGCAGATTTTTCGACAGATACTCATAAGGCCACATTGAAATATCATCAAGTTCTGGCCAGGGGTATTTCTCGAAATCCTCCCAGCTATTTACTAACCCCTCGGTTTCACTTGCCCACGACCTTTTTTCTGCGCTCCCACTCGAACCTGCAGTAGTTTTCCAGTTACCGGGAAATATGCTTACTTCATCTCTGCTCAGCAGGATTTCTTTTCCCCCCACTCGAATATAATCATAGCCAAATTTGTGCCATAGATTGATTAAATTATCTAACCTAAGTCGTGCGATTCTCTCCCTTAAGACCAACTCCTAACTCAGCTTGTAAGGAAATATCCCTACTATTTGAGAAACTTATTTATCTTCACCAATTGGGTGATATCTAAAGTGGCAAATCAAGTCGCTCTCCTGTAACTTTCAACCAGCACCCGGATGAGCTCCGGAACCTACCTCAAGATCTTTGACTTCCCGCCGGTAAGGCTGCCTGATCCGTTTAATCGTGGGTTATATTTCCAAGTTACATTTCTCATCTGGGTGCTGGACCAACTCTTGCTGGAAAAATTGGTCCCTAGTCCAAATATGATTTCCAACCCCCGGGAAGAATCGCTTAATTTGGGTAATAATTACAAATTACTAGTTCAATAAATTGTATTAACTATTAATAGGAAAAATAGAGTCGGAAATAAATTAAACCTAAAGCCATTCAGTAAAATCCCAGTTAGTATCGTCATAAGGTTTAATCATTACCCCGCCAGAACGTAGATTCCAGCGGGGTAATGATTTGACGCTCGCGGAAGTAGATTGATAAATTCCCCATTTACCCTTTTAACTGCAGATTACTTTGTTGATCTTTCCGCATCTTGTTTATCAATTCTTTGAATTCAGGGTACTCTTCGAGTGGCAACAGGGATTTCTTTTTCCTTAACTTCCTTATAATAGTCAGTTCTCCTTTCCCCGTCACTTCGTACGAAGAATGATACAAGGCCCACTCAGTCTCCTTCTCTATACCATCAGGAGCTACTATTTCTCTTCCTTCGGGGAATGAAACAGTTATCCTCTCATAAAGTATAGCCGGAATCATCTGTATCGGATACTTCCTTTCGTCCACTGGTAAACTAATCAACTCATCGTAATACCTATTAAGAGGAATCCTGAGAGTTGGAGGAGTCTGGAATATTAATGAATCGCCTAAAGTGTCAGCGTAACCTGACTTTTCATAAGACAGGTGTATGTCTAACCTCTCGTCAATTTTCTCCAGATCCGAATGGCTGAAGTCTCTGAGCTGTGCTCCCGACTCATGTTGGCTCAATATGCCTCGATAGATTTGTTTCTGTCTAACTTGGGAATATGACTCGAGGACAGATTTGAGGTAGTAGCTATAATATCCAGAATGAGATATCTCTATACTCGTCTTCAGGTCGCCTTCTTCGCTAATTTCCACGTCTTGATCAACTTTTACTCTGGATTTTTCCGGGTCGAATTTGTCCACCTCAACTATTTTGCCCACCTTATCTTTCCTTGGAATTATGGCCAGAGCTTTCTTCGACCTGTCGGTGTCGGGTAGATACTCATAGGGACATACGTCGCAGGTCGGATCGAGGAACTTGAGGCCACCATTCATCTCAACAGCTACTATGGCGTGGTTCAATCCTCTTCCGGGCGGCGGCTCCTCGAACATCGTTTTCTCGTTGAGTCCGGACAGGATCAGAACTGGATGGGCCTTTATTCCAGCTACCTTTAACATGCTTATAAGTAGAGTAGCTTTGTCCTTACAATCCCCGTATTTGTTATGGAATACTTCACTGGCTTTGTGAGGTTGGATTTTTCCGCGCCCGAGCTCGATAGCTACGTACCTGATCTTAGTCGCTACGTAATTGTAAAGGGCGCGAACCTTTTTCTCTTTGCCCTTAAGATCCCGGGTCAACTCTTTGACTTTTTCTCTTATCGCTTTGTCTGGCTTTGCTCTATTCTTTGCCAGGTCCCAGAATTGCCTCGAGTAGTACTCCCAGCTTTCTATTGAAGTAACCAACACCCTTTCCGAAATCCGGGAAATTGGCGGCATGCCAGGCTCTTCGATTATTTTTGGTAAGTCTTCTCTTTCCCAGATTAAAGTCTTTTTGTTCGCCTCTTCTTCCACTGTCGGAGGTAGGTTCGCGCCGAAATCGGTCCACCCAACATCAATCTCAGAGGGAAAGGAAACCTCAAAGTAAGACTCCATAACTGGCTGCTTAGATCTAAAGTTCCAGCCTGAGCTGAAATCCTTTTTTAGAAAGAATTTTTTAGGTTTTAAAGTATACGAATATTCAATTATCGCCCCATTTGTCAAACCGGGCATGCTGATTACCTTCTTTTTTAAGTCCGAATACATCGGATACTGCTGAAATCTCTCTGGTGTAACGTCCCTTATGTCATCTTTACCCGGTTTTATCACTTCCCCTTCGGGTGTTATCGTTCGGGCCCAGTTTAATTTTGGTTCGCCCGACTGGGCGAGATAACGGATCGGTACTTCTCCGAATCTTTGCCTGCCCTCTTTGTTGAAAATCTTTATTTGCCTGGTAATCGTCATGGTCTTATTGGCCTTAGACCCGATTTCTACGACACCCTTATCCAGCATTATTACGGCGTCCGAATCAGGATACTCGTCTCGAGTCGGCGCCCGTTCAAGTATAGTTTCAGCAGGTTGAGGCCCTGCAAAGGTAACTAGACCGGAAAGAACTAATATAAAACTAAGTGAGAAAATTACTAATAATTTTTTCGAAGAGATATTATACGTTTCTCTCATCTTTTACCCCCCAGATAAGAGTTCAACTGAAGTATAAAATATTACAGACTCAAATAAAATTACTCTTTTTCCTGACCGTAAGTTAGACCAACTTCAAGTGAGATCTGAGTGGAATCACCTTTCCTCAGCGACCCCGATACCTGGATGCCATCGTATTTACCGTTTCTGTAAACTAATCCTCCCCCTAAACCGACGGAAGAACTATCTCTTTCCTGGCTGAATGAAATTCTACCGGTAATCGCTATTTTCGAATTGGCGACAAAACTTACTCCTGTATTCAGGTCGAATCCTCCGTCGGTAATAGCAAATTTCGGTAACACCATAACGGGATCTTTCGACCACACGAGACCAGCACCGACCGACCCACCAAGTACTGGAACCAGAACGTAAGACTTGATCTCCGAATTTTCCCAAATGCTTACCTTGATTTTAAACGTCGCTCCTCCAAACTGGCTTGAGGTTTTTTCGCGGGTTTCCCGACCTCCCGTCCAGAGATTTGTCGCCTCCGACTTTACGGAGTCCTTGCGATAGGAAATACCACCTCTAAATCCAATCCCTTCATCAAGCTCCACCGAACTCCGTATACTATAATAGGTCCCGTCAATTTTCTCTTCTTTCTCCCATAAACCTGTCGAATCTCTGGTATGCACTGTAAACCTATCCAGATACCTGGAAAAATTGAGGGTTAACTGCCAGGACTTCCGTCCCTCACCGAATCGCAGGGGGTTAATTCTATTGCTCGCCCTGGCTTGGACGGATCCGATAGAGGCAATAATAATCACGAGAACTAAAGCCAGGCCCGCCCGGTATAGGATCGACTTCACCGTTCCCATAAAAACCTCCGTGCTAGAGCTTTAGTTCTGTCTCTCTGCTTTAACCGTTGACTCACTTCTTTAATGACTCTTCGGGACATATTCTTATATTTCGCAGGTGGCGAAAAAGCTAACACCAGCCCATCCCATTTATCGAAGAATTCTTTTCTTCCCATCGAGTGAATGCCCCAGGAAGGATCAGCAAGAACCATTTGACCACGAAAACCGGTGACACACAGGACGAAATGATCATTCGGCTTGTCCAGGTGAACCAGAAGTGGGGTTTTCAGCTTACTCATTATGGAAAATATTCTTTGCTTAGGAACCTCATAACCCTTTGCGGGAATTTCGAACTCCTGGCTTACTTTCTTCAAGTCAAGCATGGAAACCCCGCCCTCGGGTAAATTGCCTTCCTTCAATTGTTCTATTTCTTCCTCCATATACGGTTTGACCAGCTTAATTACCTCCTTTTCTCCGGTTTCCATTCCGTAAAATTCGGCGAACAAAGTTGCCAGCGAAGCCGGGCCACAGCTAGACAAGGTATTCTGACCCCGGACGTGTTGGTAACGCAATTCTTGGAACGACTTGACAGGCCAAGAATAAACTACAGAAGGTAAAGAAAAGCCCAAGAGGGTTATACACGTTACTATACTGATTGATTTTTTAATTATCTACCGACTCCTTGTGAGAAATTAAAATCTTCTAGATGGAACTTCAGGCACAGGAAGAGATGGAACACGCGATGCGTATCTTCCGCTATCTCAACGAGCTACTGGTAGGCGCATTTCCCGAATACTCCAACTGTTTTGCCAAGTTATCGGCGGGGCAGTTCGCTTAACCTCTTGAATATGAGTTCAGGTTGTATCAATGACAAATATTTACCTACGTGTTGCCCAGTACAGGTAAACTAGATAGAACGGTAGAAACAGTTCCCACAGAAATAAGCACTACGGAAGCAACTTCATTTATGGATAATCCGCCCAGCCAGGCAATTTTTTTCAGTTCTGGTAGTACTAATAAAAGGGATGCTCCAAAACCAAAGGAAGCAATATTCCACTTATATGTATAGACTTGGCGCAGTCCTCTTCTAAATCCTTCCTTGAAACTTATATCCCCCTCTTCGGTAGATCTTACCACCCACGGGAACATCATTGTGCTCACTGCGCAGATAATCACTATATGTAAGAACCCTAGGCCGAAAAAATTTATAATTGCGTCACTCATTTGTCTCCTCCGTTTCTTTCACGCCAGATACTCAACCCCGGTAAATTATCTGTCAAGTTTAGTTTCCAGATAACCATGCAAAAGTTGTGAATCCTTGAACTTGAAGTAAAACTAGAAGGATTAACTATGCAGTTAATCCTTCTAGTTCATAGTCAAATTTGAGTACTATTTTGCCTTTAGCTTAAAATGGACCTCCAATTACTCCACCAAAGAAAGCACCACTAGCTGCCCCGACGGCTGCTCCCATTTTAGCCTTGTGAGCAACTTTGTGAACATCTGGAACTTCATGTCCCATGACTGATTTATTCCATAAATAGTGTCCTAATGAAGTTGCTGACCCGCTAATCGCTCCTGTAACAACTCCGACTGCCGCCCCAAACCATCCTTCACCCTCTTTTTGATCGAGTCTCTTCTCACTAACTTCATCCCCACCCTGACTTTCTATCTTTTCAAATACTGAACTCTGGGCAGGAGCCTTCTCCTTACTTTCTTTCTTTACCAGAACTTGTTTTTGGGAGCTGTCCACCGGTTCTGTTTTCGCCAGTACGGAAGAGACTGGCGCCAGGACAACAAGCAAACTCAACAATGTAACAAAGGCGAGTTTCGTCTTTTGCATTTTTACCCCCTATTTTACAAAGACGACGAAATCTTCGAAGCTTACGATGAACTAGACTGATATTTGGCGCCAACGTGGGGACCAGTTTTCTATTTCTTCCTTCAGCAGCTAAAAAACCCTTCTCCAATTAATGGAAACGCTGCAGCAAATATCATAGCAGATACTGGTCCTCTGCAAGGAATTTCTGGTATCGGCAATTCGTAAGAGTGACTGACAACTGAACTTACTAGCGCAAAAGTGGCCACTATTACTTTAAAATTCCAAACGTAGTCAGTTGCTGCCTTTATTGTATAATCTTTAAAAAAGACCAATATACCCCCAACAATAACCATAATTAGACCAATTTTTAACAAAATATTCAAAGTAAACCTATAAACTAATGAAAATTTACTCATTGTGCTCTATGTTTGGTAGTCGTTACAGTAAATTGGTGTTACGGAATTAACCACAAATAAAGTCCCGTAATTACTTAAGAAATGTATAATCGTTTCTGTAACTCCATTAAGTAAAATGGCTGTCGATTATGCACTTCCTAGAAGAGTCCGAACTATGATGAACACTACAGCACTTATAACAAACCCTCCTCCAATTGCGGACCTATTTAACAAAATAACTTTTTCCTTCCCTATACCAGTAATCAAAGCACTTACCACGGTGAAACTAATTATTAGATATTTATAATTATAAAACTCTGTCAGTAGAATCTCCGAAATGGAGTGATCGGTAAAATGCCAAAGGATCGGTATTGGTGTTAACGTCATGCAAACAAATGCTAGCCCGGCCAGTAGGAAAAACTGCTTGATAAAACCCCACATGTTCACCACCTACTTGCATAAACACCAATCGCTCAGTCAGTGTTACCTCACTGAGCGATTGCATAATCAATACTACCAAAGTCCACCAATTATGTCTCCAACAGCGTTTCCAACAAAAGAACCAACAGCCGAGGCTGCTGCGGCGCATGCCTTACCCGCAGAAATAGATCCTGTTGCAGCTCCCGCTGCCGCTCCCGCAGCTGATCCTATGGTTTTACTGGTGAATTTGCCCCAATCCCAAGCATGCTTGCCTAAAGCATAAGTACCAGCATAATAACTAGAAGAAACAATTGCCCCACCTGCGGCTGCAGCACTTACTACACCCCAAAATTCTCCTTCGATTTCCTTAAGGTTTTCCTCACTTACACTCTTTCCACCTTGCTGTTCGATCTCCTGAAATACTGAACCCCGTTTACTATTCTCTTCTGTAGCCTTCTTTCCGGACGTTTGATTGACACTACCCCCTACTTTTTCAGTTGCTGCCAGTGCGGTGGAGACTGGCACCAGTACGACAAGCAAACTCAACAATGTAACAAAGGCAAGTTTCGTCTTTTGCATTTTTACCCCCTATTTTACAAAGACGACGAAATCTTCGAAGCTTACGATGAACTAGACTAATATTTGGCGCCAACGTGGGGACCAGATCGTTCAGCCGATTGAGGATCCACGAAACTAACTTCAAACCCCGGTAATATATTTGTTTGTATTTTATAACTGGTAATAACCTACGTCTATAAAATGGATTAATTTTTTCTTTAAACTAGATTAAATCTGTCTCCAGATCTGCCCTCCCCCGTAAAGTCACGAACAACCTCAGTTCTAAAAAGCCATCCGGGAATCTGAAATTCAGTATCATAATTAACAGAGAAAATGATCACCAAAACCAGCCGATTGAGGGATGGAGCTTGGTGAAGTTATCGTACGCGTAACCTGTTGGGCAAAGTCAATGAGAAAAGTTTTGGTTTAATTTGGCCAAGTTAGTCTCCTCAATTGGGTGCTGGGTCAATTCCCGGTCGTTAACATTAAAGTACTGTTGTTCATATGTTTTTTTAAGCTCCGTCCCCTGGAGGGGAGTTCCTGACTTTTAGGGATAATTTAAGAATTTGTGCTAAAAACGAGTTGTAATTAATAACAATTTCTATTAAAATAATATCGTTGCAGATTAAAGGTTCTAAATATAAAACCAATCATTAACCAGGAGGGAACTATGATAAACAAAACAGTAGAAAAAAGTTTAAACGACCAGATTAATGAAGAGTTAAATTCTTACTACATTTACCTATCAATGGAAGCCTACTTCGAATCAGAATCTCTAGACGGATTTGCTGCCTGGATGGAGCTTCAGGCACAGGAAGAGATGGAACACGCTATGCGTATTTTCCGCTATCTCAACGAGCGCGGAGGCCGAGTGAAGCTCCAGCCTATAAAAGAGCCAAAAGCCGACTGGAATTCTCCCCAGGAAGCTTTCGAAGACGCTTACGAGCACGAGCAGTACATCACGGAGAAAATAGACGAACTTGCGGATCTGGCGGAAGAGAAGGACGATAAAGCAACTAGAAACATGCTGGAATGGTTCATAGAAGAGCAAGTCGAGGAAGAGGCATCAACAGAAGCTATAGTCGACAAAATCAAAATGGTGGGGGAAAGTAGCCAGGGACTTCTGTCACTTAATAATGCTCTGGGGCAACGTCAGGCAACTGACTAATAAAGGACGTTGTATCGCTAAACTTATACAAGATAAGCGGGAGTTTTTACGCTCCCGCTTATCCACTTTCAAAATTTGATGGAACCCTTCCAGAATTTTTATGGTGGTAGATTAGCTGATCTAGGTGATTCTATAACACCACTCACCCTTTAGAAAAAGTTCTTTATACCTAAGTCGTGCAATTCTCTCCCTTAAGACCAACTCCTAACTCAGTTTGTGAGGAAATATCCCTACTATTTGAGAAACTTATTTATCTTCACCAATTGGGTGATATCTAAAGTGGCAAATCAAGTCGCTCTCCGGTAACTTTCAACCAGCTCTTTCTGGCAAAATTGGTTTCAAGTCC
>JAGXLB010000291.1 GCA_018334915.1 Candidatus Bipolaricaulota bacterium | reverse complement strand
CTTTTCTTGAAAAGGCTAAGTAGTTGGGTTTTTCGAATAACGAGTCAGAGAGGGCTTTGCCGAAATGAAATATAGAATAGAGGTGAACAAAATGCTGTTACTCGTTATAGGAATGGCTGTCGGATTATTGGGGATGACAGTTGCTGATCGGAACAGCCGTAGAAGAGTTTCTCGAAACTTAGAGCCCGGCCACGGGGGGCTAAATTCCTGGAAAAATGTTTGGGTTTTATGTTGCATCCAGCCGTTAGGGTAAGGACAGATACGAACAAAAGATGTGAATTGACAAAATAAATAAACAAAAACTCAAATAGTAGGAGGGGGAAATGAGGAATTTTGATATCCAGAAAATGGGGAAAAGAATCAGGTCGAATTGGCGGCTCGGATACGTAATTATTGGTAGTTTAGCTGTGGGCACGGGGCTTATAGGAGCTTTTCTTACTCCCAGAGGACCAATAACGACGGTTCAAGCGCTGGGGTGGATGGCTGTGGCCTTGGTACTGGGTATTTTGGCTGGCTTTTTTACGAGAAGCCGGTGGAGCCTGCTGACTGTTCCGGCCGGATTCTTTCTATTGTTTGAACTAGCTCGAATCGGAGTTGACGGCCCGACAGTAGACTGGATTCACCCGTGTCAACTTACGGGATAATCGCGTTCGTTGTTGGGCGCTTTTTACCCGGAATCATAATCCTGGCCCCTACGATGCTGGGGATCATTTACGGAAACTGGGCCGCGGCGAGATTCGTCGAAAATTCCGGCTCAGCGATGGGGGTCGGGAGCTGGTCAGTTACCGGCCTTTTTACAGTGGGAACCATAATTTTAGCCGTACTTATTGGCCTGCCCGCGGGAACGGCGGAAATAACTGGAGCGGATGGTAAGCCCCTGGCAGGGAGTATTGCAGAACTGAAGACCGTCTCGATTGGCGGTCACGATCAGGTAATGATGATTAGAGGTAGCAATATCGACAACCCGGTGCTTTTGTACCTGGCCGGAGGTCCGGGTGGTACGGATCTGGGAGCAATGAGGAAGGCCGATACGGGGCTAGAGGATAACTTCGTAGTGGTAACCTGGGATCAGCGAGGAACGGGTAAATCTTACTCTGCCCTCGACCCGGCCGAGACGCTCACCCTGGCGAGGATGGTAGCTGACACGCTGGAAGTTACGAATTACCTGCGCGATAGATTTGAGGAAGAGAAGATATACCTGGTTGGCAATTCCTGGGGCACTATTCTGGGAACTCTGGCCGTAAAAGAGCGGCCCGAACTATTCCACGCTTACATAGGTGCGGGACAAATGGTGAGCCCAAAAGAGACCGACATAATGTTCTACGAGGACACCCTTGAGTTGGCAGAAAGTACGGGTAGAAACGGTCTCGACTCCCGGCTCGAAAAGAACGGAACTCCCCCTTACGAAAATATACTTTCCTACGAGCCCGCGATTTCTTACGAACACCAGTGGAACTCAAATCCTGCTCGGGACCCGAGTACGGAATTACCGAGTAACCTGTTCGTATCCGAAAACTCCTTTATGGATAAAATCAATGGCATGAGGGGCTTTTTCGACGTTTTTTCGATTCTCTACCCGCGTATTCAGGAGGTCGATTTTCGGAATGACGTTCTTAGACTGGAAGTACCCGTTTATATAGTCATGGGAAAGTACGAAGCCAGAGGGAGAGAAACCCCGGCAAGGGAATGGTTTGGGCTTCTGGAGGCACCGACCAAAGAGCTAATTGAATTTGATAATTCCGGTCACAGGCCTCACTTCGAGGAGCCGGCGAAGTTTTCCTCAATCATGAGCCGAGTGGCGGACGAAACGTATCGGTCCAGTTGAGGCGCAAGTGTAGTATTTTTCATCTCGCGAGTTGCGGGATTACTACATTTGTCCCACCTGGACTGGGGCGAGCCTCCAACTAAATAGGCGAGAAAAACAGCTAAGATTATAACCAGTTAAAGATCGAGGTAATGCGATGAACGAAAAGGTCGTTTTAATTGTGGGGGAACAGGGAGAGTTTATGCACGGGATAAAGGCTCTGGTAGAAGCTATCCCCGAGGTTCAGAGGGTGGTTCATTTCGAGGCTTTTAGCGGGCAATTAGATCGTATAACCAAAATAAAGCCGAACCTGGTTATACTCGACTCTCCTCAATCGAGAGAGGACTATCGAAACCTGTTGAGACAGTTACAGAGGACATTACCATTGACAAGGATTATCACACTGGTAGAAGAAAAGTGCCTGGAGCAAAAATTTCAGGAATCGGGCGCGGACGGGGTGTTAGTCAAAGGATTTCGAGGCGATCTATTTATCCGTACCGTCAGGAGCCTGATTAGGTCCGATGGTGGTCGAGATTCCGGAATCACTGGAGTTAATGACACTAAAGAAGGATGAAGATGGAAATATTAAGCGTAAACCGGGTAGAGAAAAGTTTTAAGGGTAAAAAAGTAGTCGAGAACCTGACTTTTAGCGTCAATGAAGGTGAGGTTATGGGCTTGCTTGGACCAAACGGTGCGGGCAAGACGACGACGATAAGGATGATAATGGATATTATCGAACCTGATCGGGGGTCGATAAGTTTCGGTGGTAACGGTTTTGGGACCAATTCCAAGAAGATCATCGGTTACCTCCCGGAGGAACGCGGGCTCTACGAGGACGCGACCACGGGGGACGTTCTGGAGTACCTGATGATTGCCTCGATCTACGCTCTTCTGGGCGCAAGCGCCGAAGACGTCCAAGCCGGGAGTCAGAGTCGAGGGGTCTTCGTCATCGTTCCGGTGATTCCCATCTACTTTATTTCAGCAATAATCAATAGCCCGGAAGCTCTCTGGGTCAGGCTCATATCCTTCTTTCCTCCGTTCACCCCGACGATGATGTTGATCCGATCCGCTTTCGGGGAGGTACCAGTTTGGGAGATATTATTGAGCATTT
>JAGXLB010000290.1 GCA_018334915.1 Candidatus Bipolaricaulota bacterium | reverse complement strand
CTTACCGACCACTCGTCTGCGAGTTTGGGCACAAGCTTTCTGTGTTTGAGATCAGTATACTTGTCGGCTGCTTCCAGGATCGCTTCCCGCTCCTCCGGCAGGATCTTGTTGTACGGTAGGTTTGGTCCGGAATCTTGGTCTTCCAGACCGGATATACCGTCTTGTTCGTATCGACACTTCCACCGGTAGTATCTCCGGGGAGATAGCTTCAGCAAGTTACATGTATTCTTGACTGACAGCCTGGAACTTTTGATCATATCGATTAGCTCCTTCTTAATCACAGGTCTAAAGCGTTCTCCACCCAGTTCACCGGAAAGTCCTAGACGTCGCTTTTTTAAGCAATTCGTTCTCAACTTTGAGGTCGGTAACTATCTCCTTTAACTGGTTCAATTTCTCGTCCTTCCGTTTCAGTTCTTTGGACTTACCGTTACTTTTTGGTTTCAGTCCCTATTTAGCCCCAGGCATTGCCTTCTCCTTCCAGTCTTAGAACTGGCTGGTCCAGAAAAATTCCCTCTTCCTTGAGTGCTAGCCTGACCGTTCCGAAGTCCAGCGTATCGGTTTCAAAAAAGTTGGCGAGCATGATTCCACCACTCTGGTTGCGGTAGGTCGCGTAGATGAGCAAAGACTTCTCGCGAGTTTGATAGATTTCTACTAGATTTTTGAAGCTCTCCGAATCTCCGGATCTGTCAACGGCGCGCCCAGAACCCGACCGTTGAAACTCATTGCTCTGTTTTCGCCTTTCTCCGGTACAATTGCTGTACTTGTCTGTTGAAACTCCATGTTAACAGACTACCTCACCCCGATAAGAATGATAATGGATTATTACCGGCCCGCCACACTCCAGCAGTTCTCCGGTAATTTTATCATCTCTTCGTCTCATTACTTTGTGTCAGAGGACTCCAGCGGACTATACGAAATAACCACCTTCCTGCCGGTCTATTTAGTAGAACCACCGTAGTCTGACTCCGGGCTACCACGATAAACTCCTTTATATGGCTCGTCGATAAAACTCCTCACTCCGTTCAGAAGTACAGGTACACATTCATCGGGTACACTGTTATGAGGTCCGGTCAGGGTTAGAAAGGATTTCGGCTCCTCCGCTGCCCGGTAGAGTGCTTGCCCGTGCGAGAAAGGTATAAGGTTATCGTCCACGCTGTGAACTATCAAAATCGGAGAGTCAATACTCCCAAGCTTCGCCAGGTTGGGATAGCCGAATTTTGATAACGGCTTAACGGGGATAATCGGTGCCATCTCCTGTATTCTCTCTGTGAGAGAAGTAAATGTCGACTGAAGGATAACTGCGTACGGGCTCTCCCTCCGGGCGAGTTCGACAGCCGCCGCTCCCCCGATCGACCTTCCCCAGACGACTATCTGGGCAGAGGTAAACCCTTTTTCTTCTGTAAGGTACTGGTGGGCTGCTATCACGTCGCGGTACAGGTCCTCCTCGGCCCTAATGCTTCCACCGCTTTTTCCGTAACCGCGGTAATCGAAAAACAGGGCATTCAATCCTATTTCCTGAAATATTTCCATAAAAAATTCAAGGTTAGAAATATTAGCCCCGTTTCCATGACAGAAAAGCACCGTTCTGTCCCCGCCATTATCGACGTACCATCCGTTTAACCTGATCCCGTCACTGGTGGTAAAAGTTATTTCCTCCAGGTTGTAACCAGCCGGCGGGGGACTCATTTTTCCCGGTGGAACGAAGATGAGCCGCTTTTGGGTGAGGTAATACAGGCCACAGATGCTTCCGTACAACAAACTGACCGATATTCCCGTTACGAGCAGCCAGTTTTTCATTTAGTTTCATCCCCAAAGGTGAAGGTACTGAATTACTGCTTAGAGGTTGGACCCGACTTTCCTGTATTTTTCTCTTTAGAGCACATCTACCCCCGCGCTGAAAGAAATATTTTTCAACTGAGGCCGTAATAATTTTAGAGTTCTTCTCATTTCCACTCAACGAAAGATAGAACTCTTAATAGTTCAGAAAGAGTGTGATAAAAATTTAACCAGGAAGCAATGTAAACTTAATTGACCGCCCCACGGAAGTGAATCCTCCTTAGCCGAAGCGAGCAAAGAACCTGAACCACCTGATAGTTATTTCGGCAGTTTGAAATACTTCAGGACTTTATCAAATAATTAATCGAAAGTGGATTGCTGGATCTAGCTTTCAGAGCGGCGTTTTCTGGTCAGGGATAAGAGAGAGAAATTTATGGTGCCGACATCCTAGAATACATAAAACCAAACATATTTGTCAAATTTCCTACTTAACACCTTCTTAAACAGAAAAACAACGAGCTTACCCTAGTAGTACAACGTTTATTGTGTATTCTCAACTTCAGGGAACTCCTCTTTTTTCCAGAAGTTCGTTCAACACGGTCTTAAAATTGTATTTCAACAGTTCCTCTCCGATTCGTCTTTCTTAAACTTTTCAAAAATCCTATCTACTAGTCTATCTTCACCTTGAGGCATTGGACAGTTTCTCCTTTTGACGTTGTTGGTGTTAATTACATCATGAAGGAACTGTCCGATACCTCAACTTATGCCTAGGACCTATTTACACAGGAAATTCTACACAATCAGGATAGATCGTGGCTTTACAAAATTTACCTTTGTTTTTTTGGAAATAATTCAATGCCTTAGGTAGGATTTATCTTTAATGCCTCCATAACCACTCTAAAAACCAAAAACCCCCATCTAAGCATGATTATCTGCCAAATTCTTCTTCTGGCTCTCTCCTCAAACTGGAATACTACAATGATTAAACTCAACAAGGTCATGTAGCCCAGGGGAATTACCAAACCCGATAGCTTTTCACCCATTAGCTTACTAATTACAAAGATCAGGAATTCACCGAGTGCTTTTGCTGCTGTGTGTAGAAATAGGAACACCTTTTTGCCCCACGGGCCAGGTATTATGCTC
>JAGXLB010000289.1 GCA_018334915.1 Candidatus Bipolaricaulota bacterium | reverse complement strand
ACGGGAGAACATCAATAGCATGGCCTGTCTGATGTTTACTCATCTTGTCGTACCCATCTTTGTAAGACCTTCCTTTCACGAATAACTCTTTTTGCTCTTTAGCTGTTCTCCTTCCCCCTCGCCAAGCTATTCCAAAGTCAACAGGTGAATTTTTGAGAGCCTCGTACATTAAAGCCACGAGCCTCTCGTCAACACCTCCCATCCTTCGTTTGCTAAGGTCTGAAAACTTATACATTGCTCATGGGTATATTAACGCTTTCACCTCTGTTCTCTCCTTCATATCGCTCGATCAGATACCTCCAAATCTCTTTATCAGCCTTGCGGAGTTCTTTAATAGACTCATCTTGCTCACAATCCTTTTGCTCTATATTATGTATTTTAACCCGATCTACCTTTGTGGCAGTGTAAACACCCATGTAACTACCTCCGAAAGCTAAAATAAAGAGCGGTATAAACCCTATAAGCAGCTGTTTCCAAATTTCTTTTTTCAAAACTTCTCTCTCCTGTTGTGTCATATCTACTCATTTACATAGTCATCATATATCATTGCCAATTCTGATCCTTTCAGATTGGCCTTCTTAATTTCTTCCTTCTTGAACGTTAGAGGTTTTTCTATCTCCACCTCGGTATCAAAGAGCTTTTCTATCTTCTGGCCTACCTCGTACTGAACAGCCGGGGGGATTTCCCCATTTTCGTTGGCATATTCCTGGATGATCTTCTTCCTTTCCTCCTCGGCCCATTCATCCAGTTCCCTCAACTCTTTGAAGGCGTGTCGCAGATCGACCTTACGCTCAAAGTTTTCAATACTATCGTATACCTTCTGTACTACGGGAAGTTGCTGTTTTAGTTGTTTAATTTTCATGGCGTTTAGTTTTTCCACAAGTTACAAAAAATTATAATTATTTCCTAACCTTAACATAATAGAAGTTACTATTGCTTTCATCATCGAGGTATAGCTTAGAGCTTTCCATCTGGGCCACCTCAACAGATGTAGGATTAGTGATTTGGTTAAACATATAGACATTAGTGGCTAAAAATCCTACTCCTTTTTTAGTAATTGCAAAGTTTGACACATATTGTTTTGCCTCATAATCGCTAATATACCAATCCCCTTGTTCTTCGACTATCCTTGTTCTAAATTTTGTATATCCACTAAGGCCAGAATAAGAAAAATCCAGTTGAACAGCTAATTGATTGGTACGAGTATAAGAATCAAGAGTTGTCCAACCCGTCTCATCCCCGGCCTCGAAGTAGAAGGTAACTTCATCCCCTGTGTTTCCAGTTCGGGTTGTGGCTGTGACATTCCCTGTTATGTAGTCGTAATTTACAAGGGAAATTTCACCGCTCAGCAGATCATCACCTGTATTGGGATCTGTAGTGCTATCTCTCAACTCCTGTAGGAAATTATCATTTATAAAATTAAAACTTATTTTCTGTTCCCCTGAATCATCAAACATTTCCATTTTCAGATCAGCACTCCAATTAATATACAAGCCCCCACTGGTGCTGTAATTCTTAGTATAAAGCTCATAATTTGTGAATGTGGCTCCTCCGAGAAATCCAACACCGGTAACAGGGTTGACCTCAAAATAAGTATCACCTCCCCATTGAGATATTATCCGGCCGCTATCGTACACCTTAAACTCTGCATCACTCCTGTTGGCGTATGAATCGCCAGCCCATATTAATATATTAGTGTTAATTGAACCGCTCGTATCAGATGCTATCCCTGCATATTCATTATTATTTTCACCAAGTACGGAAAATCTACCATACATGAAGGCATTATTGGAATAGACCCCATACCCGCTTGTCCCTGAGATGCCAGTCAAGTCGCCTACCACTGTGGCATCACTGTCAATGCTTAACCTCTTATTGTTAGCATCCAATTGAATGGCTGTCCCATTATACAATTTACCTCCGTCAAAGTCCCATCCTGCTATTTGTGCAGTATTATTAGCAGCATGGAAGGCAAATCTTGTCGTTCCTCCGCTATCCTTCATCAAAAATTCACCGCTACTGAAATAGGCTCCAACCTGACTATTAGCCCCATCAACGAATCTTATACCGTTTGTCGGGTCGATCGTAAAATAATCCCCGCTTGGCTCACCTGCTGCCAACCCGTAAACCTCTGTTCCATCAGAATAACCGTATGTACCTTCAAGGTTCCCGATTTGCAGTTTAAGGGCTGTCTGACTACCCAGGTTCCATTCGCTGTAAGAGTTGACTCCGTCCATGATTCTAAGAAATGGCGAGTTGCTATCTACGGCGCTCATGTAGAGCATTGAATCGAGAGTATTGTCCGAGGTGTGCCCTATGGCTACAATAACATCGTCTTTTTCTAAACTGCCTGTATCATCTGCCGTGCCCCATCCTGTTGTCGTGGTGAGGTCTATGCGGTTGTCCGATTGTATCGCTGATACCTCTCTAACGATCTTCTTAACTACATTGGTGTCGTCAAGATCAACCACTTGAACAAGCACAATAGACCCGGCCGTGAAGGGCACATAATTATTGCCCGATGGGTCTTCTATGTAAATTTGCTCACTCCCGGCCGTGCCGCTTGCTACACTACTGATCTTTCCTCCACCGTGGCCTAATATAAAGCCCCCATCTTGATAGCGAAGCTGGTTAATTATAAGCTCCCAAACTTGGAGACCGCCCCTTATCTTGACATCTTGAAATTCTGCATTTCCCGATTCCCAAATCTTAAAATTCGTTCCTTGCCAGCCTGATGTAAAAGCGGGTTCTGCTATGAAACCATCGAACAATCCGTTACCGCTGACGTCAAGGGCTTCGGCTGCTGCTGTTGTTTTGCCTATTGAAAGATTGCCGGCAAAATAACTATCCCCTGTGCCGTCTACTTGTAGTATACCATTTAAAATCACATCACCCAAATTATTCAATTCCATTATATTGCTACTTCCACCATCTGCATTTGTCCCAGAGTA
>JAGXLB010000086.1 GCA_018334915.1 Candidatus Bipolaricaulota bacterium | reverse complement strand
GAGAGGAATCTAAAGAGCCATTAATCTTTCTAAACGGTATTTTCATGACCCTGGACAGGTGGGAACCTCTTACCCGGGAATTTTCCCAAGACTTCTTTGTAATAGCCCATGATATGAGATGTCAGGGAGGTTCGTTCTGCCCGGACGAAGTCTGTCTGAATGATCACGTTAATGACACCTTGTCGTTGATGAACGAATTGAATATCGACAAAGCAAGCTTAGTTGGCACTTCATACGGAGGAGAAGTCGCACAACTGCTGGCTATCGAACACCCGGAAAGAGTTAAGGATTTAGCCTTAATTACTACGACTTCGGAAATACCTATAGAAATGGCTTTTACGGCTCTCAGGTGGAAGATGGGAGCAGAAACAGGAGATCCGAGGAAGTTTACACTTTCCTTCTTAAACGACGTCTATTCGGATCAATTCATCAGAGACAATCCCGGTATTCTAGAGAAAATTACTGCTCGATTGGAGGAAGCTAGCTTTAATTACACTGAAGCTGTCAAACTTTTAGACGCTTTCCTTGATCTACGAGAAAACCCCATAACTCCAGGATTAAACGAAATAGAAGTACCAACCCTGGTAATCTCAGCCCATAATGACAGAGTAAAACCACCTGAATTTGGACGAAAGATCCACGAGGAAATCGAAGGCTCCACTTACAGGGAAGTAGAAGGTTCCGGTCACGGGCTAGTAGTAGAGAAGCCTCAGGAACTGCTAAACCTTTTAAAGGCCCATCTGGAGTCAGCTACCCTGCCTTAAACGGCGCGTCTTTTGACTTAAAGTATAGATTCTACCAAGGGGATTTAAATGACAGAGATTCAGGAGCCAATTACCCCGCGAGCTCGGGAAACCTACGATAACCTACTCCGGTCGGCGGAGGAGATTTTTGAAGAACGAGGATTTTACCGTTCTTCCGTCGCTGAAATCTGCCGAAAAGCCAACGTCTCAAATGGTACTTTTTACCGATATTTCACAGATAAAAGCGATATTTTTGTAAGGCTTGCCGAGGGGTTGGGTGCCGATTTGACAGGGGAGATAAAAGGAAATTTTCTCGACTCGAAAGAACCATTCAACAATAGACTCGAGCTCCTCCTGCAAACCTATTTTTCCTTCTTAAGCGACAAATCTTCTCTATATCAGATATTTCGGCAGGCAGAGTTCGTGAACTGGAATACCCATCAAGCCTTTTACACAAGGTTAACCGAAACTCTTGCTTCCGGCTTTTCTCGGGGGATAGACAGTGGCTATTTCCGGGATCACAACCCTCAGGTCATGGCCCACTACCTGCTTGGAACTCTTAGCTTCGTCTCAATGAGATGGATTATTTGGGAGTCGTCTACAGTTAAATCTGAGGTAGTTAAAAACTTACTGAATTTCCTGACCGGAGGACTGAGTAATAAGGACCGGGATTCGGCCTTTGATAAACCCTCGTTCACCCCGTTACAGGGAAGTAACGACCACGACAAATCCGAACTCCCATCGGAAACTTCTAACAAAACAGAGATCAAATTACTGACTGCCGCAGAGCTCCGCTTTGGTGCTGATGGATTTTACGGAACTACCATTGGGGATATTACCCGTCAAGCAGAAGTGGCTCAGGGTACGTTCTACCATCACTTTTCGAGCAAGTTAGAGGTATTCGAAAGGTTGGTTCGCGAGATCAACGAGCGATGGCGGCGGGAAGTTAGGAAAAGAACCTTTAAACTGGACGACAGACGGGCAAGAGAATTCGAAGGGTTTAGAGTTTTCTTCACGTTTATCGCGAACCACTCCGGTATGTACCGGATCGTCAGAGAGGCGGAATTCGTAGATAAATCCCTCGGTCGTTGGTATTACGAAAGTTTCGCCGAAGGGTATAGAGAAGCCCTGAGAAAAGCTTCAAAAAAAGGGGAAATTCGTGAAATTCACCCGGGCGTGCTGGCTTACTCGTTAATGGGTATCGGCCACTTCCTTGGCCAAAAGTGGTTCGTTCAAGAAAACCGTGATCGAACCCCAGCCCGAGAGTTCGAGACGATGTTTGACCTAATCCTTAACGGGCTAAGAGCATAGTCCATCTACCAGTATTACCCCAAACCTCCAAAACCGGTAGCCGTAATTAGTCAATAATTTGACAGAAGGAAAAATTCCTGTTAGTATGTCGAAGGCTTAAATGAGAGTTGATTCAGGTATCAACATTCCTTTCTTTGACTTATTCAATAAGGGGTAATTATGAATGAACCAGTAATCGTTTCTGCCACCAGAACTCCCATTGGAACCTTCGGAGGATCACTGAAAGACGTGAGGGTCGCCGATCTGGGAAGCCTGGTTATCCAGGAGGTTTTAAACATAATAAACCTGAGACCAGAGACCCCACCCTGGATTAAAGATAGCCGGCCCGGTGTCTTTCGAGATGAGGACTTGACGGAGTTGGAGGAGCAACATTCTACCTGGGACGAAGAGAGCAGGGGAATACCAATTTATGAGGTAATCATGGGTAACGTGCTCCAGGGCGGACAGGGAATGAACACAGCCAGACAGGCAGCTATACGTGGAGGGATACCTCGTGAGACACCTGCTTATACCGTAAACAATGTCTGTGGATCGGGTCTAAAAACCATTGCTTTGGCAGCCGAGAAAATAATCCTGGGTAAAGCAGAAGCAATCATCGCCGGAGGAATGGAAAACATGAGCGCCGCTCCCTATGTTCTCCCTGATGCCCGGTGGGGTTATCGGATGAACCCTGGTGGTTCAGGAGAAGTAAGAGATTTAATGGTTTACGATGGGCTTTATGAGATTTTCTATGATTACCATATGGGAAACACTGCTGAAAATATAGCCGATGCCTATGACGTATCGCGACGCTCACAGGATGAACTGGGGGCGGAGAGTCATCACCGGGCCCTGAGAGCACTGGAAGAGGGAATTTTTGAAGACGAGATAGTACCGGTGGAAATTCCGGGCCAGGAAGAACCTTTTTCAGTCGATGAAGGTCCCAGGGAGACGAGCGTAGAAGTGATGAGTGGCTTGCCTCCGGTATTCCAGGGTAGCGGGACGGTAACCGCGGGTAACTCTTCAGGAATTAACGATGGCGCGGCTGCAGTACTTGTGACTTCCAGGGAATTCGCCCAGAAGCTGGACCTGGAAGTACTGGCTTCGATAAGATCCTGGGCTCCCGGTGGTGTAGAGCCAAGAATGATGGGGCTTGGTCCTATCGCAGCAGTAAACAGACTTCGGCACAATCACGACTTCTCATTAGAAGAAGTAGACATCGTGGAGCTTAATGAAGCCTTTGCCTCTCAGACGATTGCGGTTCTCGAGGAGCTCGGTCTTCCTCGTTATGGTGAGAGTTCAGAATTCACCCAGCCGGGATCGGATAAAATTAATCCAAATGGCTCGGGGATATCTCTGGGTCATCCCGTCGGAGCTACGGGTACCAGGATGGTAGTTTCCTTAATCCATGAATTGGAGCGCCAAAAAGGGCAACTTGGATTGGCTACTTTATGTATTGGCGGTGGACAGGGGTTTGCAATGCTGATAGAACGGAATTAGTTATGTTTTTCAAACGATCCTCGGAGTTGTTACGAGAAGTTTAACTATTGGAGGTACAGATGACAGAACCATCTGATTTAAGACTTCCCACTGATAATATCTGCTCGGCAAAAATCGCCGGCACGGGAATGTACCTGCCGGAAAAGAAGATTACCAATCGGGAACTTGGTAAAAAGATGAATTACGATGTAGAGGATTATCTTGAAGAAAAAGGTATCGGAGTTCGGTTCCAGGCCGGACCCGAAGAAAGCACTTCCGATTTAGCAGCAGAAGCTTCCTCTCGGGCATTAGACGACGCCGGATTATCAGCAAACGATCTAGACCTAATTATTCTAGCAACTGATACCCCTGATTACGTAACTCCTCCCACTTCGGCAATCCTCCAGCACAAACTGGGGGCCGAAAACGCCGGTTCTTTCGATATTAATGCCGCCTGTACCGATGAAACCCTGGGCCTGGCCATTGGTTCTCAGTACATCACCCTCGATCAAGAAATAGAAAACGTTCTAGTCGCCGGCGCTTACGGCATGACAAAGTGGCTTGATTGGGGAGATTACTCGGATTCTACATCAAAGGTACTCGGCATGCTATTTTCCGACGGTGGCGGGGCTGTCGTCCTTTCAAGTTCCGAGCAACCCGGTTATTTAGCGTCAAACACCTTGACTGAAGGCGAATTCTGGGATGCTTACGGAATTTACCTGGGAACCGCCAACCCCCCGGATCGAGAAATGGTGGAGAAAAAGGAACATTACTTACGGTTTCACGAGAACGAACATCACGTACCGCCGGATTTTAACGAAGATCGGTGGCCAAAGTTAATTGAGGAAACAATGGACAAGGTAAACGCCGAAGTAAAGGATTTAGACAGCGTCCTGTTCAACCAGATTGACAAATCAACGATAGAGGAAACCATGGGAAGACTTGACCTTGACCCTTCCCGGACACATCTTGTCATGGATAAATTCGGTTACGCGGGTTCGGCTTCCGTATTAATGGCTTTGCACGACGCGTTAGGGGAGGGAAAAATCGGGTCCGGTGATCTTGTAGCATTTTGCACTTCCGGAGCCGGCTTTGTGATGTCTGTGAGTTTATTCAGGTGGATATGAGGAGGTAAAAGTGAGATTAACCGGGAAAGTCGCGATGATTACTGGAGGTGCCAACGGCATCGGCCGCCAGGTTACCGAGGTCTTTGCCAAGGAGGGGGCCAAAGTCGCGATATGCGATATCGCGGATGAAGAAGGTGAAGAAGTCGAAAATGTAATCCGGGAGGCGGGCGGTGAAGCCAGATTCTTCAAAATGGACGTTTCTGACCGAGAAGATGTAAATCGGACGGTAGAAAAAATTGAACGTCAACTCGGTTCGCTCGACATACTCATAAATAATGCCGGCATCAACCGGGATGCAAAACTTTTAGATATGACGGAAGAGGAGTGGGATCAGGTCATAAACGTCAACTTAAAGGGAGCATTCAACTGTACTCAAGCAGTTGCCCCCGGCATGGTGGAGAGAGAAAGCGGATCTATAGTAAACGCTAGTTCTGTGGTTGCACTTTACGGAAATTACGGGCAAACAAACTACGCCGCCAGTAAGGCCGGTTTAATCGCAATGACGAAAGTATGGGCAAGGGAACTAGGACCAAGTAATGTAACAGTTAACGCGGTGGCTCCCGGATTCATAAAAACCCAGATGATGAAAGGGGTCCCGGAGAGCGTAATTGAGAAAATTGAGGGTCAAACACCTCTCGATCGCCTCGGAGAACCGGAGGAAGTGGCAAAAACTTATCTCTTTTTGGCTTCCGACGAGGCCAGTTATGTGAATGGTTCCGTGTTTAGTGTAGATGGAGGTCTGGTAGTCTAGGAAGGTTTTCTTGACTACTTGGCACTAATTATAACCCTGATAGCAAAAGGATTTTAACGAGCGACAATTCAGCAAGACGACACTCGGTAGAATAATTCGGAAATTCCGCACCCGGGAACTAATTAAGCGGAAAAGAGGAGTTAAGAATTTGACAATCGGCTGGCAAATTTAGGGGTAAACCGGCGGCAAACTGATCAAAACGGGTGTTCACTGTGTCGGAATCTATCAAAACCATTGGTTATTGGTTGACCAAGTGGTCTCAACTCGAACCTGGTAAACCTGCACTGGTAGAGGGGAATAATGAACTTAGCTACCGGGAATTCAACTCCAGAGTTAATAGATTAGCAAACTCTCTCAGGGATAATTTTAATGTAAAAAAAGGAGACCGGATTGGGATCCTCCTCTCAAATCGAATGGAATTCATGGAAGACTGGTTTGCCGCTTCCAAGCTGGGAGCTATCCTGACCCCCTTTAATTTCCGTCTTGCCGAGGAGGAACTAGAATATTTATTTGAAGACGCCTCCCCTCAAATTCTATTTTACGAACAGGCTTTCGAGGAAAAGGTCAAATCTGTCGATCCTTCCTCGACCGGAATAGAACATGTCGTAGAAATTACCGATGAGAAAACGGACGAGTACGTAAAAACGGTCAACAGTGGTAAAAAAGAAGAACCCGGTGCCAGGGTTAAAATGGATGATCCCTGTATAATTCCATACACTGGAGGAACCACAGGACTGCCAAAGGGAGCGGTACTGACCCACAAAAACATAACCTACCATACGTTGAGCATGATTAAAAATTATGTCGATATCACTTCCAGAGATACTACTTTAACCATTCTACCGTTGTTCCACACCGGCGGGTTTGACATTTTTTCTACACCCACCATATATCAGGGAGCCAGGCTGGTCCTCCAGAGAACTTTTGATCCCGAAGAAGTTCTAAAAAATATCGAGAAGTACGGAGTAAACCTTATGTTCGGTGTGCCAACTATATACAAACAAATCGCCGAGTCGCCAAAGTTTGAAGAGACTGATTTCTCATCGCTCAGAGCTTTAACATGCGGCGGCGACTACTGCCCTCCTGAAATCATAAAAAAATACCAGGACAGGGGAATTAAATTCGTACATGGTTATGGACTGACCGAATCCGGCCCAGGAGTATTGTCAAACGTATATACTGACGAGAAGGCAGAAGAAAAAAGTAGAGGCGGATCAGTTGGAAAACCTTTCTTCTATTCTGAAGTAAAAATAGTAGACGATGATGGAAATGAAGTTAGCCAGGGTAAAACAGGAGAACTACTTACTAAAGGCCCTCACGTTATGAAAGAATACTGGAATAAACCCGGGGAAACCAAAGAAGCGTTCAAGGGAGAATGGCTTAAAACGGGAGACTTAGCCAGGGAGGACGAGGACGGTTATTACTATATCGAGGGAAGAAAAAAAGGAATGATTGTTAGCGGCGGGGAAAATATCTACCTCTCAGAGGTAGAAAGAGCGTTAGCTTCCCACCCGGATATAGCAGAAGTTGCAGTCATCGGAGTTCCTGATGAAAAGTGGGGACAAGTGGGGAAAGCAATAATAGTTCCCGAAGGGAAGAAAGAACTTCCCCGGGAGCGGCTTATAGAGTACTGCGGTGGAAGGTTGGCAAAGTACAAAATACCCAAGTTTTTTGAGTTTACCGATTCATTGCCTGTAGGACCTGCAGGAAGTATCGAGAAAGAAAAGCTCAGACAAAAGTACGGATGAGACAGGTTAAAGGAAAGGGTTTCGTTAAATTGGCAAAGGTAGCCAATGAATTAATAAGCCCAGGTAGTCAGTAGCAGTGAACGGAATTAAGGAGGTTGCAGTATGCCTAAAGAAACAGTCAATGGCGTTGAACTTTACTATAAACTAAAAGGAGAGGGGCCACCGTTGGCCATGATACAGGGGTTGGGCTATTCGTCAAGGTTCTGGTTTAATCAGGTACCGGAACTTAAGAAACACTTCCGGTTAGTTCTATTTGATAACAGAGACGTAGGAAAGTCGGAAATTGTAGAAGAAGAATACGAAATGCAAGATATGGCCAGAGATGCCAGGGAGTTAGTTCGGGAACTGGGATTCGACCGTGTTAATTTGCTTGGTCTATCCATGGGAGGATATATTGCCCAACATTTTGCAATAGAATGGCCGGAACTTATCGACAAATTAATATTGGTTTCTACTCATGCAGGAGGACCTGCATACCTGGAAGCAACCGAAGATCTCTGGGAAGAAATTCTGGACGTAGAAGGTCTAACTGAAAGAGAGATCTATCGAAAGGGTTACAGGTATTCCGTAACGAAAGATTTTTTCGACAATCAGGAGGAAATCGAGAAATTGATAGATATGCGGATAGAGGACTCACAGCCTCCTGCCGCTTATCAAAGACAATTTCAAGCTGCATCCAGGTTTGATCTAACTGACGGGCTCGACGAGATAGAATCCGACACGTTGATAATAGCGGGAGCTGAAGACAGGGTGGTCCCCACCCAGTTCGCAGAACAACTGGAGCAGGGGATCCCATTTGCAAAGTTAGAACTGATAAAAAACGCAGCTCACCTGGTACATCTAGAACGACCTGATCGGCTAAATTCTCTAATCCTGGACTTCCTTAAAGATACTAATGGCTAAAGTAAAAGTTAACGGTATAGACCTTTATTATGAGTTTAAGGGGAACCCCGAAGGTAAGGTAGTCGTGTTTGTAAACGGGTTACTTACAGACACCAACAGCTGGGCACAACACGTGCCTTATTTTGAAGACGAATACCAGATTTTGCTTTTTGATTCCAGAGGACAGGGGAAGAGCGACAAACCGGAAGGACCATACTCGGTTAATCAACACGCGAATGACCTGGCAGAGCTTTTACAGAAGCTGGAAATATCCCAAGCCAATTTTGTGGGGCTATCCAACGGCGGCACGGCACTCCTCCCCTTAGCCCTCAACCACCCCAAACTGGTCCATTCTATCGTTTTAGCCGACGCCTACTCTTACGTTGATGCCATACTCGAAGCGAAAATAGATGCCTGGCTCGAGGCCGCCCGGGTAAGTCCTGAACTACGGTTTCTGGTAGCCACTCCTTACGTCTGGGGTAATACCTTCCTGGAGGAAAACCAGGAACTTTTCGATCAATTTAGAGAGGCCGCTCACGAAGCCCCGCAAGAGGCAACCGAGAATCTAATAGAAGGCGCCAAACTACTGGAACTTCCGGATTCAATAAAGAAAATTACTGCTCCCGGTTTAATTGTAGTTGGAGAGAAGGATATCCTTACTCCCCCCGAGTACTCTCGGTATATTGCATCACGATTGCCAAATGGCAAGTTAACTATCCTGGAGGACGCAGGTCACGCTTCCGCAATAGAGCGGGCGGAGAAGTTCTGTCACCGGGTTCTTGATTTTTTCGAAGAGGTGATCTAATTATGGAGCCAGACGTCGGACAGATTTTAGAAAGAAGAGCCGATCTTACTCCAAATCGGGTAGGTTGGGTTGACTGGGATGAGGGGGAGCGGTTTCGGTATAAGGAGCTGGACGAGCGGGCCAACAGAGCGGTCAACTATCTTCGGGAAGAGCACGATATTCAAAAAGGTGACAGGGTATCCGTACTGGCCCTGAATGGGCTACAGTACTCGGATCTCTACTTTGGCCTGGGCAAGATCGGGGCAATCCTGGCTCCACTTAACTGGAGGCTGGCAAAACCCGAACTGGAGTACATTCTGGAGGATTGCGAGCCAAAAGTCGTCCTCTACGATGAGGAAAGCAGTGACTTTACAAAACAATTGATGGATAGTTATACCCGGGCGAGCTGGATCCATCTAAAGGAGTACAAAGAAGCGCTTGAAAGTTCTTCTCCCAGTCGTCCTGAGCCTACTGAACCGGTGAACAAGGAAGACCCCCATGCAATTCTCTATACCTCGGGAACAACCGGCCGACCAAAGGGTGCAATTCTACCTCACAGGATGATTTTGTGGAATTCGGTCAATACAATAACGTCCTGGGGACTCAACCGGAACGACGTCGCTCCAATAATCACTCCACAGTTTCATACCGGTGGTTTGAATACAGTTCTCACCGCGATGTACCATCTGGGTGGTAAATCAATAGTAACCAAAGAATTTGATCCGGAAGATACCCTGAGGCTAATAGAACGGGAATCCGCCACCGTGGTATTTATGGTTCCGGTTATGTTTCGAATGATGAGCGAAACGGATCTGTTTCCTCGAACCGATTTAAGCTCGGTCCGTTTCCTAATCACGGGAGGTGCGCCCGCTTCGGAAGTAATCAAGCGAACTTACAGAGACAGGGGGTTAGTCTTCAAAGAGGGCTACGGTCTCACAGAGGTTGGAAATAACTGCTTTTCCCAGACGGAAGCTGAATCACTCCAAAAGGAGGGGTCCGTTGGCAGACCCGTGATGCATGGAAATGCCAGGGTAGTCAACGAACAAGGGGAAGAAGTGGCACCTAATCAAATAGGTGAGTTATTGTTGTCCGGCCCACACGTGTTTTCTGGATACTGGGAAAACCCTGAAGCAACTGAAGAAGCTTTCACCGAAGATTGGTTCCATACGGGCGATCTTGCAAGAAAAGACGAAGAAGGGTACTTCTACATTGAGGGCAGAAAAAAGGATATGATAATTTCCGGTGGAGAAAATATCTACCTTGCGGAAGTGGAACGGGCAATAAAAGAGCATCCTAAAGTGGCGGACGCCGCCTTAATCGGTGTACCGGACGAAAAGTGGGGCGAGGTGGGGCACGCAATTGTGGTTACAGCCGAGGATGTCGAGGTCACGGAGAAAGAACTAACCAAGCACTGTAAAAACCAACTCGCCGGCTACAAAGTCCCAAAAGCTTTTGAATTTGCGAAATCACTTCCACGAAATTCTTATGGAAAACTCCAGAGAGACCAGGTTGAAGATCAATTTGGCAAAAACTTTAGCTAGATGATGTAATCTGACTTGGGGATAATCTGAGGACCTTAAAATAATACAGGACGGAGGTGATAACTGACTCGAATGATTTTGTGTAGAATGGGAAAAACATCCGGTCAAGAGTTGGGTGTTACGAGTAAAAGGAGAATTTTGACCAAATTTTACCATGGAGGTAAATAATGAATCTGAAACACAAATCTGTAATTATCTCGGTTTTTCTGTTGGTATTTTCGATATCTTTGGTCGGTTTAGCACCGGTAACCATGGCGGCTGATGATGAAGTAAGGATAGCCGTGCTGCAACCTCGACCTCAGAAGGGGCTCTACTTCTACGGGACCTGGGCCATCCAGGGTTTCAAAATCGGTCTACAGTACGCAACGAATGCACCCGATTGGGAAGGGCCCTACACCATGGAGGACGGTAGGGAAATTAAGACCAAGATATTTGACACGGAAGGTTCAC
>JAGXLB010000288.1 GCA_018334915.1 Candidatus Bipolaricaulota bacterium | reverse complement strand
ACCCTGCTTTTAGGTTGGTCTTTTTTGTTTCCGAGCGGTATGACTATGTGGCTTGCCGCCACGGTTGCTTCCTTGCGATGGCCGCTCCTGGTTAGCTCAATTACCTCGTGATCGGAGAGAACCTTCAGGTCCCGGGAGACTGCCCCGGTATCCCTTTCAACTTCTTGGGCAAGTTCCGATACCGACAGCCCGTCGTTATTCCTGATTGTTTTTACCAACTGGATCCGTTTCGGGGTGAGGAGTTGTTTCTTTTCCTCCTCCGATAAGGCAATGTAGGTCACTTTATCTGGATAGGCATCGGGGTTCTCGAATACATCCTCAACTGCTTCTCCAAACTGATCTAATGGTTCTTTGTTTTCCATTTTGATTCCCTCCTTGGTCTCTCTTAACAGTTCAATGTTTGTTACTTTTTATGTTTCTTGTAGAGCTTGAGGTAGCGTTGCCAGTTCTGCTTCAATTCTTTGTATACTTCCTTAAATGCCTCACGTTGGGTTCTGTATTGGAACCTCTTTGTTTCTTTAATATCGCTTTCCTTCCAATAGCGGTGGCAATCTATTTCTCCGTGGGCACTATCGTAGAGGATCACGTTCTCCGGCTCTTCTTCCCCGCCCGGGATATAGATTAAAGTTAGAGCAAAATCTACCACTTCGCCGTTCTCGACTTCCAACCTCACTTTATCCGTGCTTATAAACTTACGGTTATCGACCATATTTTTTCGCTCGTACTCATTTCTTTCGCCACCTCGGCACGGATAATACTAATAAATTTGATCTTAAATATTAAAAGTTACAACGAAGCGCTGAATAAGTGGTAGATGAGGGGGAAACTTGCTGAGGTGAATTAATAGATCTTACCCAACCCCCGCCAGACAATTAAAAACCGATTTATAAGCCTTTCATGGCATTCTATAATATCTGATGATAGGTCATCCTAGATGGGTAAACTCTTGAAATTGTTGCGTCTCGCCTACTCTGTGGTCGGTGATTCTTGGGGAAGAACTTTTACAAGTTGTAGCAAATGTTAAAAATCTATAGTTAACCTGTAAGGTTGTTGGTTATCTCCGCCCCGACAAATCTTTCCAAAGTAGTGTTTATCGAAATCGGGATTTACTGACATGAATGCTGAAACAAAACATTCCCATCCACGTGATTTCAAACCTTTCAGAACTGTGTTTCATGCGGATTTTGAGATGGAAGACTGTAAAGAACACGTGCTCTAATTGCCGTTCTATGGGCTTTTAGATAGCCTGACCAGACGGCAATGCGAGGAAGCTATTCTACCTGATAATCCGTCCTTACGGGCTATAGAAAGATTAGACCCTCGCCGGGATAACAGGGGACTACTTTAGAAAAAACCAGAACTTGAATCCCCCGCCCTTTGGGCGGGGATAGCCCGATTCAAGCGATTTCTTTACTTTCTGACCCAACGTAACCCCACGGAATACCGACCTAGGGGTTAATCTCTTTATATCTTTTCCTTCGGGTTATCGGGTAAAATCACCTGCTCTCATTGCCAATTTAAGTTGGTCTGAGCCCTCCGGCGGGGTTAGTTGGGGTCTAATACGGCTAACGCTGAGGGGTTTCCAACCTCTAAAAATGTATGGAAATACCAATGCCGATCAGACCCGCTTCGGTAAGATAACCCTGAACTTTAGAGGCGTCACCATGATGAGATACAGTACCATTGTGGGAAGGGTACAATTTGTCCGGACACTCACCACCAACACATCGGTCAAAATAAAAGACGTGCTCCAGGTCCGGTATGATACCTCCAATTGTCCCCCACAGGAATCTCGAGTCTTCACCCGTCCTTTGGTATATCTCCTTTGCGGTCCACAGCCCACCCAAGTTGAAGCCAGTATAAAGGGCTACGTCGAACGAATCGTCCGTAGAGGGGTCATGATGAGGAATATAATCCAAGAGGGCATGAGAGAGCAAACCGATGACAAAGGCCTGGAAATTTGTTTTTGCAATACGATTACCCAGAGCGCCACCCACAACGCTGTGAGTTCCAAAACCAGAAGCAAGGACGGTTTGCCCAAACGGAACTAGCACAATTAATGAAGTGACCGAAAAAACGAGGAAAATATTGACGGCACTCCTTGTTAAGTCTGCGTCACCTTTAAATGGCATCTTCAACCCTCTTAGGTTTTTGTCGCAAACCACTCATTCGTACTGTTTTAGACTAAATGTCAGTATTTCAGCGGACTCCAAATCCCGTACTTTCACGATTGAACGACCTCTATCAGTTTATTGAGTTTTTCTTGTCTTTCCAAACAAAACCACTCTTACCCTCCGATCTGCAACATTCATACCTAGAATGTTTCACGAAGGACAGGACAAACAACTCTATCTCACCAACTTCGATCGATGTAGTACGGTCAGAAAAAGACTCGAGCGTTGAGAATCCAAATTTAACGAGCAGATTTAACTTTTGTGTATACTCAACAAGGAGACGATCGCTATAAACTTAACTCAAAATCATCACCCGTAAAGTTATTATTTAAACTTTTCTTTTGCAGTTAAAAACTCTTCCCCTGTTTAACCGGTTGAATTATCGAAAAGGTGGGGCAAACCGATCGAATTGAGCCTACCTAACCCCCGCCAGAGGAAGCAGGACCGATTTATGGGCCTCTCAGAGCATGCTATATTACCGGGTAATAGGAGGTTATAAGGTGTTAAATTCTTAAAAAGGTGGACTCTGTGTTACCCTATTGTGGGTAAATCTAGGGCGTAATATTTCACAACCTTGCCACTTATGTTAAAAATTTGAGTTTTCATTCGAGCAAGCTTTCCAATGAGGGCATTTATCAAGCTGCTGAACCCTCAGAAGTAAAATAAGGGCTGATCAAGTGTCGGGTTGGTTTACCACGTAAGACTGTATAAAACATTTTCAACCATCTTATATATATTTATACTTTAATTTATTATTTACTGTCTAAAAAATATTTTACTAGGTATAATATAAAGTA
>JAGXLB010000287.1 GCA_018334915.1 Candidatus Bipolaricaulota bacterium | reverse complement strand
CTCTAGGTAGATCTGCATTAAATCCGTAAAGAGCTAGCACAGCAAATATTGCTACAATGGCACCTAAGAAAGGAGAAAAAACAGGACGAAAAAAGAGTATGTTTATCGGGCTGGAATTTAGAAATCTGCGAACTTTGCTAATCTCCACGGGGTTAGGGGCATTCTTATTTGGAACATTTGTATAAGGTTTCAAGTCTAAACCTCTTATGGTTTGAGCCTGGTAAAACTTATAAAAAATATTTACAAACTGTCTTATGAATCCGCCGATTACACCAAATAAGCCTGCGGTAAATAGAAATGCCTTTAGGTCAGCTATGTTAGCCAATGGTGTATGCGTTTTAGGGTTGTAAACTAGGTCTTGGCCGGTAAACAATCCGTCCAACCAAACCCCGAACCCTAATCCAATAGCTATAACCCAAAGCAAAAGACCGGGTACTGTCCTGTATAAAGCTTTTTTAGTGAATATTTCTATCCACGTCTCTATCTTATCTTCCACTCTTTCCTGCCTTAGTTCATTATATGCTTGATTTTCAGCACTTTGGGGTGTATTTATTCTATTTATCAGTGCATCTAGTCTTCTGCTCAACCCATCTAACTTCTCAAATAATTGATCTTCATCTACCAATATTATGACCCCCCTTATTTACAGCATTATAGAATATAAAAGAAAAATACCCAAAAATTGGCCCTACCCAAGGTAGGCCGAGGAGCATGGAAGTCAATAGAATTGTAAAATCCACTTGAAAATGACCCACGATTCCGGCCCAAAATGACCCATTTTGTAACTTCCTTTAGTATTCCCCAGTTGGGTGTTCCAAAGATTGATACCAAAACCACTAAAACTGGGGGAGGAGAAAGTGTTGCATCAAGTGGAGAGATCATACATCAAGCTTTTGGGCAAAAATGGAGTAAGCCAGAAAGAAATTGCCCGGCGGACCAACCATACCAGAAAGACGATCCGCCGGGTACTGAAAGAACCAACGGATAAAGAATACCGGAGGAAAGATATGGGGTCAATCGTGGATAAATACGTTGAAGACATAAAGCGCTGGATTAAACAAGACCTGACCGTAAAGCGGATGCTGGAGAAGGCAAGGGAGGATGAAGACAAACCCTACCAGGGCGGAAAAACGATCTTCTACGATCGGGTGAAAAAGATCAGAGAGGAAATGGAGGCTGCCGAAGATGCCGTAGTTCGGTTTGAGACACTACCCGGCGAGCAGCTTCAGGTAGACTGGGGAGAAGCCACCATAGACTACGACAGGGGCCAAACGAGAAAGGAATACTTCTTTGCCGCCCGGATGTCCTACAGCCGCTACACCTATGTAGAGCTAAGAGAGGATATGAAACTGGAGACGCTGATCAACTGCCTTCTCCACACCTTTGAAGATCTCGGTGGAGTACCACTATCGGTAACGTTCGACAACATGAAGACGGTGGTAACCGGAAGGGATGAAAAAGGCTACCCGGACTGGAACGATACCTTTTTCAAGTTCGCAACTGAATTGGACTTCCACCCCACCCTGTGCAGTCCCCGCCAGCCCAACCAGAAGGGGTCTGTTGAGAACCTGGTAAGGTACGTGAAGAACAACTTCCTCGCCGGAAGATGTTTTCAAACCAGAGACGACCTAAAAGATCGTCTAGCTGAGTGGCTAACCGAGGTAAACGAAGAAAGGACCTCCCGGGCAACCGAGGAGATACCGGTCAAACTCTTAGAAGAACGGGAGTTAGAGAAACTACAACCGCTAAAGGCAACTTCAGACAACTACGGACTCCTGCGGTACCTCACGGTAACCAGGGAAGGCACTGTACACTACCAGACAAACGAGTACTCGGTACCGGTAGAGCTGATCGGCAAGACAGTCGAAACCAGAATTCATCCTGACCGAGTTAGGATCTACCACGAAAATGATTTGGTGGCAGACCATCCACGAAGTTCCGGAAGAAAAGAGAGGGTAAGAGAACCCGACCACTACGAACATACTTTCAAGAAGAAGCCCAGAGCCCAGGTAATGCTCTACCGGGAGAAATTACTCTCCCTAAACCACGGAATATCCGATTACGTAGAAAAGGTAGTAAGGAAGAACGTGGCCAACCAGCGTCCCCACGTAGTTGGAATCTATGACCTACTGGAAGAGCACGGGAAGGAGAAGTTAGCTGAACTTTGTCGAAAATGTGCTGATCGTAACCTCTACGGTATCGATTACCTCAAGGTCTACCTGGAGGACGGAGACAAATTAGAAGCAGAACGGACTGACAACCAACAAGAGGAACTAACCCTGACCGGTCTGCCGGACCAGGGTGAGGTAAACAGGGACATGGAGACCTACGAGAGACTGGTACAGGGTGGTGGTTCCTAATGGACGGTATGCTAAAGAAGCTGAGGCTGCCGAGGATCAGAGAGATCTACGACCAAAGAATTGATCAAGCAGCCGAGGAGGATTGGGGCTACCGTAAGTTTCTAAAACAGTTGCTGCAAGAAGAAGTAACCAACAGGCACCAGAACCGCCTGCAACGCAGGAAGGACAAAGCATGCTTCCCGTTTGAAAAGACGCTAAACCAGTTCGAGTTCAATTTCCGACCAAAGTTAAAAAAGCGGGTCTTTCAGACCTACACCGAACCGAGGTTCGTCACAGAAGGCAAGGACTTAATCCTGATCGGTCCTCCCGGGACCGGTAAGACACACCTATCAATCGGTATCGGTTTGGCTCAGATCAAGAACGACTTCAAGGTACTGTTTAAAAACGTCCAAAGTTTGGCAGGTGAATTGCAGGGCGCGGTGAGAAAAGACGAAAAAGACGATCTCCTCGAGAAACTTACCAAGGTAGACCTACTGATACTGGACGAGTTCGGCTACCTTCCGTTAAAAGAGGAGCTAGGACCATTTCTGTACGAACTGATTGCCGGACGGTACGAGGAGAAGTCGACCATCATCACTTCTAACAAGAGTCTAAACGAGTGGGGCAAGACGCTAAGAGACAATTCCTTAGCAC
>JAGXLB010000286.1 GCA_018334915.1 Candidatus Bipolaricaulota bacterium | reverse complement strand
TCAGTTTCAAACCTTTTCATGATCCACCTCCCCTTCGTGCTCAATTTCTAACACATCCTCCAACCCTCTTACATATCCTTCCATCATTTTATCATCAGTGCTAATAGTTGATCTTATGTCGTTGACTCTTTGTAATCTTTCTCGTACTTGTTCTTCACTCAGCATTTTTGATCACCCCAGTCTGTTTTTATATTCCACATGTCAACAATCCACTGCAACAGTTGATCTGGCTCTTTAAAATAAGCTTCGTTAGCTTGACCGTCAGCTACAATTCCTAGTACAATGCCACCGTCATTATTTTCTATGTATATACAATTTTCGTACTCGCTTTCTTCGGCAGTTATTTTTGCAGGGTCAGATGGTTTCATAATTACTCCTCACTATATTTACTCTTATCTGGTTTATACCATTCACCATCGAAATATCTCCAAACCGATATTATATCAGTCCAGTCATTACCAGGTAAATACCCAAAAGCCTCCTCTTTCGCTCTTTGCAATGTGGTAGCCACGCCGTAAGCTTCATGATTCTTATCCCACTTGTTTATTTCTTCCACTCTGACAAGGTAAAACTCTAAATCATTTATAGGCGGCTCTGACATAATCCCACCTCCTACCATCTATCTTAACAAAACCTAGCAAACTTTTCAACCTCCAACGGCACATGTGCAGTTATTCTAATTGATCGAGCTCAACTTCTTGCTTATCCTGCCTCAATTTATTGATATGGTAATCTGCCATTTTCTCAACTCGGCTGAGGTCAAAACCTGCTTGTTCATCAAGACCCTGCTCTCTATAAACTTTTAATGTTTCTTTGTAACCCTTTATTATTGACACCAACTGCATCTTTTCTATTGGATTATACTCAACTTTCACACCTTACACCTCCCAAAATTCATCCTCGATCAAATATTCCGACCCCTCACGCTCAACTTCCACCATAGATGGATTAGCTAGGTTTATAGTAGTACCAGAGACGTTATATAGATAATCGTAATAACACCTCTTGGTTCTACCACGTCCAGCCCTCAATTCTAAGAAAAGCATACCTCTGAGCCTATATCGTTCCGCTCTGTTGATTTCGCCTTCAAGTTGCCCCTCACGAAATAATTGCTCCAATTTTAGCGTTTTTCGCCCCCTAATGTCCTTAGATTTACACTCAATTACTGTCGCCTTTGGCTGAGATAGAAATAAGAGGTCAAATGGCTGGCTAGACATTTTAGATTGCTTGAATCTGTAGCTGAATGTGTTGGGAAAATTATCTCGCAACGCATTTAAAAGTTCGTTTTCAAAATTGTATCCTGGGTTAGTCATTTTCACCTCAAATATGTTTTAGGTGGTGAAATATTGTTAGGCAAAACTTTGAACCAACCAATACTATCCCATTCAGGATGCTCCCACTTCAATTCTTGTGTGGGGGCGAAATAAGCAAACACCTTCATCCCCTTATAATTCTCTCTTTCACCTAGCAAGGACAAGTCTTTAATGCCAGTCTCCTCCCTCGCTTCTCTCCTAGCTGCTTCCTCTGGCTCCCCACCTTTAACATATCCCCCTGGAGGCGACCATACCTTTGGTTCGTTTGTGCGGTGGATTAGCAAGAGTTCGCTATATGAATTTTCGACAACTGCCAGCACTACTTGGGACATTATTATTCCCCCTTTATGGTTCACTTTTACCGAAATCTGGTCCACAAATCTTTTTATGGTTCATAAACGATGCACTAATCAGCCACCTTATAATCGAGAGAAATTTCGCACTTTTCTACGTCTTCGACACGAATCTCATATTCTTTGTCTTCATGGGTTAGTGTAATACCTTTATCGTTTCCCACTTTAGCTATTTCCTCGATACTTTTTAGGTCGTCAGCCTCGCCCCTTGCATCTAGTTCATAATCGAGCTGTAAGAAGTTTAATAGACATAGCTTTCGGGCATGCTTCAACCTCTCTGTGCTATTATCTTCATCTACGATAAAATCTCCCAAATTACCGATTGTACCTTCTAGATCCATATTTTACACCTCCCTTGATTACATATCAACACTTGTGTTACTTAACGTCTAACTCCTTGTCCATTGATTCCCCTTTCGGGAATTGAATACAGAGTTCGTTATGAATTTTCCTTGAAATCTTCTTTATCTGCTCAAGGTAAACTTCTCTGTCAGGATCTTTCCTAGCCTCACGCGCTATAGTTTCTATTTCTTCTACCTTCGCAAATAAATCTTTTAGCTTCATATTTTACCTCCACTAAACTCGATCCAACTTATGTTATGTCGTTCTCGTAAACTCTAATCGCCGTACCATGAGAATAAGCCCCGAATCCCTCTTCGTCTCGACTGGTTTTTATCCCTATTTTAACTTGAATTAAGTATTTATATTTTTCCCAATCCTTTATTCCTCTATCTCCCTTATTACCCTCAGAGTGAGAGGGTTTAACCCTGTCAGATTGAACTGTTTTTGTTTCCCTATCTCCGTAGTAACCGACAATATTGAGTTCCTCTTCTCTGTAGTTATCGTAATCTGCGAAGGAACTACCTGGCTGTCCTCTTCTCATTTCTTTAGCCACATCTAGTTTATCTGCTATGCAAATATCGTCTCCATAAGTGTCATTTCTACGGTCCAATCCATACCAAAACTCATTACGGATTATTGACCCTGTATTAGCAGTCCACCCAAAACCAGTAGTCATACTTTCACCGTAAACTTTATGGGTATCGGGGTCTATTGGGGACTGACTAAGAGATTTAGACTCCCAGTCAACTTCACTATCTTTCCCCGAGATGTACCATGGGTCTAAGTGGTGGGTCATTCCAAATTCTTTGAGTTTATCAAAGGTCTCTCTCGCTCTGAGATATGATTTTCTTCTACTATCAATATCCCCCTTTAAATCTTTTATTTTCTGCTCAAGTTCTTCTTTCGGCTTTCCGAACATATCACCAAATTTCATTTTTACCTCCCTTGATAACACAAGCTACGATGAGTTAGCTTCATCAACTGCCAAA
>JAGXLB010000285.1 GCA_018334915.1 Candidatus Bipolaricaulota bacterium | reverse complement strand
TCTCCCTCCGTTGATCCTTGCATTGGGCATTATGGCTGTCCTGGGGCCGGGTCTTATTAATATATTTATAGCTTTAGGTTTTACCTACTGGACCTACACCTGTCGGCTTGCACGAGGACAGGCACTTTCCGTCAAGGAAAAGGAATTTGTGGAGGCTGCACGAGCGCTTGGATCTTCCCGGATCAGGGTTGTTATACGGCATATTTTACCCCATGTATTTGGTCCGGTTCTGGTTATTGCCACCATGGGAGTGGGTTCCGCTATTTTAATTGAGGCAGCTCTAAGCTTTTTGGGAGTGGGGACCCAGCCACCGACTCCCAGCTGGGGACTAATACTCAGCGGAGGCCGATCCTACATATGGACGGCTCCCTGGATAATGATATTCCCGGGCGTGGCTATTTCTATTACCGTGCTTGGCGTGAATTTGCTGGGGGACGGGTTGAGGGATCTCCTGGATCCTCGGTTGAGAAGACAACGTTAATCCTCCACGTCCCATTTCATCAACACTAATTTTAAGAATTAGACCAAACCTTTGTATTTTCCTATTAGGAGGGGGTTGATTTGGATAAAGTTATATACGGCCCAAATATTTATACCATGGGCCCAGGTGATCGCGTTGTTGAAGCAGTGGGTATTGAGAATGGCAAGGTAAGGATTCTGGGAAGCAAAGAGGAAGTTCTGGCGAAGAGTGGACCGGAAACCGAAGAGATAAATCCGTCGTCAAGTTCCATGTTCCCCGGCTTTATCGATGCCCATCTGCATTTTCTGGATCTCGGCTTATACGAATTGTTCTATCTGGATTTAAGTTCCGCCACCTCTAAAGAAGAACTGCTGGAGAAAATTGAAGAAGAGGCAAGTAAAACTGAATCGTCACGATGGATTTTGGGTTGCGGGTGGGACGAGAGCGAGTGGACGGATGAACAAGAAATTCCCACGAGAGGGGAATTGGATAGTGTGGTACCCGATAAGCCGGTTGCCATTCAGAGGGTGGATATGCATACTTTCTCGGTCAATAGACCGGGTATAGAGCAATTGGACGTAGATCCAGCGACTAAAGGAGCTCGAAGAAAAAATGGAGAGTTCACCGGTATATTTTCGGAAGACGCTTCGATAAAAGTAAAACAGGCCATTACTCTGAATGAGGAGGATAGAGTGAAGGCCCTCGGGGAGTCCATAAAAGATGCTCACTGCAAAGGGGTAACGTCTGTTAATCAAATGGTCGTTGATCCTGGTGAATTTGGAAGGTACCTGGGAGCTTATCAGAAGTTGAACGGGGAAGGGAACCTGGATGTCCGTACGGTAATATATTTTACGGAAAACTATCTCAGCCAGGTCGTGAATTTGGGTTTAAAGACGGGTTTCGGCGATGAAAGGTTAAAAATCGGTGGCCTGAAGCTCTTTGCCGATGGCTCAATAGGTTCTAAAACTGCCTGGGTTAAGGAACCGTATAAAGGTGAACCAAACAACAGAGGTATGTCCATATGGGACAGCGATGAACTGGGTAAATTGATGAGAAAAGCGGATAGCAACGGAATTCAGCTGGCAATCCATACCATAGGTGATCGGGCTATCGGTCAGGTCGTTGGTCTATTTGAGGAAATAATCGATGGTGAAAAGGATAGTTCGGTTCGCCATCGGATTGAGCATTGCGAGATGGCTCGGGAGGATCAAATAGAGAAGATGGGCGAGCTGGGCCTGATAGCCTCCACCCAGCCCAATTACATTGGAAAATGGGGACTGCCCGGTTCTATGTACGAGAATAGGTTTAGCAGGGAAAAGCTGGCTGAATTGAATAGGTTTAGAACGTTTAAGGACAAAGGCGTTCACCTGGCTTTCGGTTCTGACGGAATGCCTTTTGACCCTCTGTTTGGTATTCACTGGGCGGTTAATACCCCGTTTGACTCACAAAGGCTGTCGCCCGAATCCGCCATAAGAGCTTATACCCGGGATGCGGCTTTTGTTGGAGGTATGGAAAAGCACGTTGGTTCTATTGAACCGGGGAAATACGCGGACTTTGTCCTGTTAGATGATGACCCGATAGAAGAGCCGAAAAAGATAAAGGACATGGATGTAGAAATGACTTTTATGGAAGGAAAGTTGGTACACAGCACTGGTTAAATTCTCCGAACCAAGATGCAGGACTCCCACGGTAAGTTTTGGTGAGCAGGGGTTCTTTCCTCCTGAATTCATCATAGAATAATCTATGGATCAATAATCAAGTAAGGATTATAATCTATTTATATCGTTTAAATTACCTGTGAGGAGGTTAACATGGTTGGAAAGAAGAGTGTTGTACTGGCAGTAGTAGTTATAATCCTTGTCCTGCCGATTTTGGCAAATGCTCAATCAACGTCATACGAGGATTTCTTTAAGGAGTTTATTAAAGATAAAGCTGGAAAAATACAGGAAGATGCCGACCAGTTCGAAAAGGTACTCGATCAATGGGAACAGGGCGAGGTTTCCCAGTCTACGGTAGTAGCTAAGTTAAAAGAGATTGAATCACGAGCTGATACCTATTTTGAAGAAGTGTTGCGCCTTCCGGCTCCCCAGGGAAATTTTCAAAAATACAAGCAAAGCATCTACTCTTTCGTAACATGGTACAACATAATTGGTATGTTTGCGGACGGAATGTCGGACCTCAACATGTCCAAGCTTGACGCTGCGGTAGCCCTGTCAAATTACTTCCAGGCAAAAACTGACCAGTTTGAGGAAGAATTAATCTCGACTGATTGATTATTCTAAAAGTAAATACTAGAAAATTTTCCGGAATATTTTACACGTAGTTGGGATACAAAGCCTTGCTCTTACCTGGGTAATCCCCGGTCGCTGGACCGGAAATTTACCGATATCAAAATCTACTATGATATAGACGGGATATAAAATGAATGTAGTTCTCGCCTCCGGTTCAAAATTTAGAAGGCAGGCGCTTGACCTGTTGGAAATTGATTATGACGTAATCCCAAGCGAAATTGACGAAAAGACCATTCGACATGACGATCCGGAG
>JAGXLB010000284.1 GCA_018334915.1 Candidatus Bipolaricaulota bacterium | reverse complement strand
CCGATATTGAATTGGCAGAGATACTAGCAGGCCATTTAAGCGAGGAGGTTAAACGAATTCGACTGGAGGAAGAACTAAAAGAGCAGGCAATCCGGGACCCGTTAACCGAGCTCTACAACCGCCGCTACTTCAATGAAACCCTGAAGAAGGAGGTCAAAAAGTCCGAAAGGTACTCCAGACCCCTTGCCTTTCTAATGATCGATGTAAACCGGTTTAAAGAGATCAACGACCGTTACTCGCACCAAACAGGGGATGAAGTACTAAGAGAGGTTGCGGGACTTTTGGAAGATAACGTCAGAGATTCCGATACCGTAGTCAGGTACGGAGGCGACGAATTCTTGATCATGCTTCCGGAAACGGACGGCGAATCCAGCTACACAGTTACCCGATTAAGGGAAAAACTGGAGGAATGGAACCGGGACTCTGACCTTCTCGACTTTCCTTTAACCCTGGCAATAGGTAGTGCCCACTGGAGCCCGGAACAGGACCGTGACGTTGAGGAAGCACTAAAAGAAGCAGATCAGAAGATGTACGAGGACAAAGGAGAGGCAAACAACGGTGGGTGAGCGGCGGTATGCTCTGCAACGTTCATACCTAGGGTGTTGCATTTTAACCCTGATAACCCCGCAAACCTTTGTACGTGACCACTCTTATCATTCTGATCACCGGCAAGCTTAGACCATCAGTCATCTCCGAGAGTTTTTCGTTTGGCAGGTCCATATTTTGCACCACCGTTGTTACCCTTTCAGTAGTGATTTTAGTCATGTCGTCCGCAGACCTAGATATTGGGGTCTTAGGCATTTTGCCCTCCTCTGAAAGCCACAACCTCCGTACAAACGAACTCAGTGGTTCTTTTAAGATTTTCATGGGGGATCGGATATTGTTTTCACTTTAGGCAAAGATGTTAAGCACCTCCTTTTATCTCAACCCCCATCTCCCTCAACCGAGACAGTATCGTCGGTGGAGACACGTCCATCAGTTTAGCAATTGCTCTAGCAGATAACCCCTTCTCCGTGTAGAGTTTCTTTATACGCTCCTTATCGAGCTCCTTTTTCGGTCTGTGCAGTTCCTTGCCCTCTGCCCTGGCCCTCTCTCTACCTGCCTGCATACGCTCTCTGATGATCTCACGTTCGAATTCAGCGAAGGCGGAGAGTATGTGGAACAACAGTTTGCCGTTTGGGGTTGATGTGTCGAGAGAGTCGCCAATGGAGATGAAGTCTATAGCTTCTTCCTGAAGGGTCTCCATGTTTATGACCAGGTCCTTAACGGAGCGGCCGAACCTGTCTAACTTAGTTACTACGATACCATCGATCTCATCGTTACCTTTAGCTACTGTCTCCATCATCTTTTCAAACTCCGGGCGTTCTTTAATAGCAGAAACGCCGGCGTCGGTGAAGAGCTTATCTATTTTGTGGTCGTTTCTTTCACAATAATCTTTTATCTTATCTATTTGCTGATTTAGGCTGCCGGACTTAACCTGTTCTTCGGTGGAGACTCTGGCATAACCGTAGACGTCCATTTATGGCACCTCGCGAGACCTTTTAAAAAGTAACGGAGTTATTTAACGTATGTGTAAGATTAGATTATTGTGAGAAAAGTTACAGCTTCTTTAACACAAGTAGAGATTTGTAAATTCCGGTTTTCAAGTACCCACTAATTCCACCGATTCCGGCCGAGGGGTTAATCTTTTTATATGCTGTAATATCCTACCGTTAGTCAAACCCCAGGCTCTGAGAGGCCGAGTAACCGGCTTTAATTGATCCGGCGGGGTTGGGTAGGGGCTATTTGGCTATTTTTTCTAGATAACTATAATATGTAGAGATTGTTACTATTCTAGCAATTGAAATTTGGCTTAGGGGGGCTAAATCATGTATTTGTCATACTTTGACGAAGCCGGAGATGACGGCCTAGCCAACTTACAGCATAGTAGCCAGTTGTTTACATTGACCAGTGTGTATATGGAAGAGGGTGAGTGGCAAGATAACTTTGATGACCTAAGGGACATAAGGAAAGATATCCACAGGAGACATGGCTTAAAATCTTCTAAAGAATTACACACCATGAAGTTTCTTAAAGGCAAAGGGATATACTGGGACGATGGCATAGGTGGATGCCCTTGGGGGCCTGCCGAACGAATAGAAATGCTGGACGAATATTTTCAAGGGGTTAGCGAACTAAGTTTTAAAGTTATAAATGTTGCCATTGATAAAGTAAATCTCGTAAGTCGTAGTGATATGCTAAATTATTGGGATGGGGTGTTGGATGTTGCTTTAACATATAACATAAACCGAATAGAAATGGATTTAAGGGGATGGGAAGAGGAACATGGAGGGACAAATAGGTTTATTGTCATTACAGATAGGGGTAGAGTCGGACCCATGGCTAGCATAACGCGTAAAAGGCAAGTTTATAACCCCACTCCCTCTAATTACAAAAGCAGTTACTCATTTTTAATTGAGAGAATCGTAGAAGACCCTATGCCAAAGGATTCTAAAAGGTCTGTTTTCGTTCAACTAGCAGATGCAATAACCACGATCCTGCTTTTATACGTGAGAGAAAAATTCAATGCCGGTAGGAGTTGGTCTAACCAAATTCCAGGAATTTTGGATATGAGTAAAATTGAAAACTGGTTTGATACACTTAGGCCAATTTTAAATGAGAAGGCCCGATCTAGTACTAAGTACGGTGTTGTATATGAGCCTACTTAACAAAGATAAGTTAACTCGAAAAAAGAAAACGGCTCCTACACCCGTCTACAGGGTTCAGAACCGCAATCATATTATATAGCTCATGATGCCATTTGTCAAACTCTGACATGGACCTTTTGTAGGGTATTACAGCGGTTCTGTGTTTCGTCTATTCCTATGTTCGCAGTAAACCACTTTTTGATAACCATCGACAAGCTATAGATTCAACTCCTCCACCACCTGGTCCACGTTGTCCTGAGTTATCCCGCAATAATCCAAAGTTAGACTGGAGGAGTTGTGGTTGAACTTGTCCTGCAGTTCCCGC
>JAGXLB010000085.1 GCA_018334915.1 Candidatus Bipolaricaulota bacterium | reverse complement strand
TGGGTATTAATATAGATTCTTCCCACCTGCCTTCCTCCAAACAAATGACCGAACCCGGCTGCACCTCGTCGACCGCGGCTTTAATTGATTGATCAGGAGTGAGCGTGACAGTGCAGTTTTCTTTGACTTCTTCCGATGCAGTAACGGGAGAAACCGTAGATATAGACAGAGATAGAGTAAAAACCAGCAAGAAAACAGTAGTGCAACGTTTAACCTGTATCTCCAACTTCAGGGGCCTCCTGACTGACCGCCGATACCCCGATAGTCCCGTCAGTAGTTACCAGCAGAGCCTTAACCCTTGTCGTACAAAGGTCCAGGCCGAGCAAGTAGGTCGAATCGCTCATTCCGAGATGCTACCTCCTGATCGTTTGACTCTCGTTCAAATTTCGGACAACCAAATCTCAAACTTCCGGTTATTATAAACTTTAAAAGTCGAGTCGGCCAAAATCTTTTTTACGGTTCCATCATGACTTTGATTCGACTATCGTCATTTGAGTAAGCATCAATCGCCCGATCGAATTCGTCGAGGCCGAATCTATGCGTGACCAACTCGCCTACTTTCACCTTGTTTTCCGCAAGAAGATCGACAGCTTCCTGAGTCGTGTAGGGGTTGACGAACGAGCCCTGGATGGTAAGCTCTTTACGGTAGATCTCGAAGGGCTTGACCGGGATTTCAAGTTCGGGGGACGAAACGCCGAACCAGACCACCCGTCCACCGGGTTTAGCCAACTGGATCGACTGTTTCATTGTTGTTTCCGAACCAACTGCCTCGATAATCACGTCGGCACCGTCTTCTCCCAGGACTTCCGTTACGACATCAACCAGGTCCACCTCGGTTACGTCAACGGTCTCCGTTGCTCCAAGCTTGTCGGCCATTTCCAGTCGTTTTCCCCTTTTCGCAGTTGATACCACTTTTGCCGCTCCCGAGAGCTTCGCCAGTTGGGTTAACAACAGTCCGGTGGGGCCCGAACCCAGAACCATTACGTTGTCACCTTTCTCAATTCTGGCATTATTTATCCCGTTGATTGCACAGCTTAGAGGTTCGGCGAAGGCAGCTTCCGTAAAACTTACCGTGTCCGGAATGCTATAGACGCACCGTTCCGGAACTCTGGCATACTCCGCAAAGCCTCCGTCGCTATTCACACCGAGTCCGGGAAGTGTGACGCACAGGTTTTCTCTGCCGCTGCGACAGAACTCGCACCTGTTGCATATCGTATTTGGGTTCACTGTAACCCTATCACCCGGGGTAAACTTCGTTACCTCGTCCCCGACCTCCTCTATCGTACCGGAAAACTCGTGGCCTATGACTACGGAAAAATTGGCCTCAAATTCGCCGTTATAAATATGGACGTCGGTGCCGCAGAGCCCGCACTGGCTGACTTCAACTATCACGTCGTTTTCCCGGGGCTCGGGGACTGGATAATCCTTGCTATACTCGTATTCACCTTTAGATTTAAACGTTATTGCTTTCATCTACACCCTCCTTCAAATATTTTCGAGAGAACTTGTTTCAATTTAATTCTAACTAAGCGATACCTCAGTCAAAATAATTTAGAGACAACCATTATTCCAGGTAATCCACCAGCCCGTTTTTATTCCCGGTTCCTCCGAGAGCGACAATTTCATCTTCGGAGAAACCCTGTTTCAGAAGAGGCTGGAAGACGTCCTTACGCAGATTCGGAACGAAACTTTCAAGCACCTCCACCCCACCTTTAACCGGACGCAAATCCACCGTTCCCAGTCCGGCGGGTATAAGCACAGTTACTCCTGGTGAGAGGTGAATGTCCGAACCTTCGCTTTCCACTTTTAGTTGACCGGAGAGACAGGTAAGAATGGAAAACCTGTCTGTTTTAACTTCCCTGTTTGTCGGAAGAACCAGATCTTTTTTTATATTTAACTTTTTCAAAGTGAAAAAGGGCGTCGCGAGCAGGTAAGTTAATTGGTTACCCCCCTCCGAAAACGACAGTCGAGGAATTTTGACCTCGTCCCGGGATATATCCCTTACCGATAGCTGGTCCATAAACATCTCAAACGACTCCTCGGGTCCAACTTTATCTACCTTACTACCGGAACAAAAGAGATAATCAGGCCCCATGGTTACGTCGGAAGTCTGTTGAATTTCAAATAGGACTATTCCTTTTCCAATTGCGTGTGCGGTACCGGGTGGCAAGTAAATCACGTCACCCCCGGTAACCGAAACTTCCATCAGGTAATCCCGAAACTTATCCTCGTTCGGTCCAATTTGTCTTAACTGTTCTTTGGTTACTCCGTCTTCCGTTCCCCAGTATAGACTGGCTTCCGGTTCGGCCTCCAGTATGTACCAGGCTTCGGGCTTGCCCAGCCTATCAAGCTCGCGAGACTTCGCGTATTCGTCGTCCGGATGGATCTGGACCTCCAGCGTTTCGCGGGCGTCGAGAAACTTCAGCAGCAGAGGGAAGACGTCACCGTAGGTCTCGATCACGTCCTTTCCCAGAAGTTCAACTTTGTAACTATCAATCAGATCGGGCAGGGTTTTACCGGCAAGGCCTCCGTTCTTTACTCGCCCAGAAAAGTCCGGATGAGCTGAAACTTCCCACGTCTCAGCTATTATCCCCTGGTCGGGTAAGTCCTTTCCCGGGAAGATTCTCGGGATATTGCGGTCCCCGAACCCGTAGTCCTGGATCACTTCCTCAAAGATCAACGGATACAATTCTCGGCCCAATTTATATTTATCCTCCCGGAAATACGCAATTCCAGCCCGAACGTATCAATTTCCAATACTCGCTTTATCCCTTGGTTCCACCCAGGCTTCGTAGACGGCCCTCACGTTCTCCGCGGGATTTTCTTTTCCCCACTCACACTGAGCTATCAAGCCCCCCTCCCCCTCGTCAAAGACGCGTCTTACTTCTCTTACGGCCCTCTTTATCTCTTCCGGATCGCCAAAAGGTAGAAGGTACTGTCGGTCGATTTCGCCCCATAGAGTCACCTCGCCCTTCAACCTGCTGGCAATTAATTCCAGATCCATGGTAAAAATCTGCGTGTTAATCGCGTCTATTCCGACTTCGACCACATCTTTCAGTACTTTTTCGATACAGCCGTCGGAGTGGAAAAAGGCGTACTTTCCATCTTCATGGATCATTTCACAATACTCCTTATACAGGGGCCTATAGAATTCTCGCCAGATCTCGGGAGGAATTAGCAGGTTATCCTGTCCGCCCCAATCATCCATTAGCCATACCGCGTCTACGTCCGTATCCAGCCACCTTTTTATATGTGCCTTCTGGTACCTGTGAACGACGTCCCGGAGTTTTTTTGCCATTTCGGGGCGTTTTATCAGATCCCTGTAGAGGTTCTCAGTTCCGCGAATAAATTGCATCCGTTCAAACGGGCGGGCGGTTATCCCGGATAGCACAAACTTATCCGTCTCTGCGCAAAAGTCGTTAACCGACGAAAGGTCGGTCGTCTCCAAAAACTCCCAGGGCGGTTCAAGATTAGAAACGTCTTCTAGGTCCTCCAGTACGGGATGATTTACTTCTCCCAGCACCCCGTCCTCACGGACCTCCCATATACTTCCCCACTCGTCTATATAACTGCCTACCGTCGGTCTTTCCAGACCGTAAACCGAATAATTTCGCAGGTCGCTATTTCTCTGTTTTTCCGAGATTCCCGGCGATAAGTCAGGGCTCGTAATATCCATTGGGAATTCGTCCAGCAACCTCGAAAGTTCGTTCTCCTGAAACATCTCTACGGCGGGTAACCACCAGAGATCCCTCGGGGTCCTGTCCGGTGATTCGAACTCTAGCGCCCTCCTCACGCGTTCCCTGCTGGTCATCCCAACCTCCTTAGAAAAATTCTGCATTAAACTCCTTAACGAGTTCCGAGACCATCCTTACTCTGTCGATATCGCCGTCCGCCGGGATCTCGTCCGATATTCCGAGAACCAAGTTGGGGGCAAGTTCGTTAAGGATTCTCTCTGTTTCATCCAGGAGACGGCTCTCGCTGTACTGGTAGGATAGGAAGTAATTGGCGGGTATCCCGTCCAGCAGGATCATTTCCTCGCCGAGACCGTCTTTAATATCCTCGAGAGTAAGGTCCCCCTGAGGTTCGGGAGTCAGCGCTTCGAGACCGTCCAGTCCCGTCTCCTCCGCAAAGGGCATAAGCGGTTTTACCCTGCCATCCCAGTGGGCATAGACGAACTTGCCGGCGTCCATCAGTGCCCCTCCGTATTCGTGATAATGAGGTAAAATATATTCCTCGAAATAAGGAGGGCTAACCAGCTGACCGTCCAGGTTCGTCGGGAGACAGACTACGTCGACGGGGCTATTCTTAATAGCTTCAAATGCCTTACTGTCTGCCTCTTCCGCGACTTCAAGGAACTTATCAACTCTGTCCTGTCGACGGTGGAGGTGAATAACTGCGTCCTCGTAACTCATATAGAACATGATAAACTGGATAAATGGCGCTCTCGGAGCTATAGCCGCAACGGGAGCTCTGTCTCCGATGCTCGCTTCTACCTCCCTGTAGGCTTCACTATCGAACTTCCATCCCTGATGTGTAAGGATATATTCCAGTATATCGAGATCTTCGATTTCTTTTATCGGATACTCGCTGACCTGCTGGGAGATCGAGTCCTCTGAGATCAACCATTTACGCTTCAGGTCACCTTTTGGCGTAGACCACCTCTCGATTATTTCGTCACCCTGACCACCACTTCCGGTGACCTCGACGCTTCCGCTAACGGATGGATCGAGTTCGGCTTCGATTATTGGCGGACTATTCTGGGGGCAGAAACCCTTCCACTTATCAGTGGCCTCGCTTCTGAGGTCCTCCGGGGAAGGATATGGAATCAGGTACGGCCGAGGGGAGCAGTTGAGCTTGTCGTAAACTTGAAGTAAAGACTTACCTTTGTACCCCTCAGGTAAAGTCCCGTGGGCCTGGTTTACATTGTACCAGTTTTCTATTCTCGGTTGCCAAACTACTTTTCCTGGTTCTTCCTCGTTAAACAGCGACAGGATGCTTTGTTTAGGTGTCATAACCCCTCCTTATTCGGGCTGGAGCAATCTATCTCTGAAGTAACTCCGGTAACGGTTTATAACAATCGCCGCCAAAACAAGAATTCCGTAGGTTGCCCTGCGCATATTGGGATCGACGTTAAACATGGACAACCCGGCTTCTATCAGGGCAAGAAATACCAGGCCGGCGAAGGCGTTGGTCATGGAACCCCTTCCACCTTCTAGACTTACTCCGCCAATAATGGCTCCGGCAAAAGCGAGAAATATGTCTCCGTCACCCATGCTGGGCGGGACCGTATTCAAGAAACCAGTGTAAAATAGCCCGGAAAGTCCGGCGAATCCCCCGGCCAGCGTGAACGTAAAAAACTTTACGTGACCCGGGTTCACGCCAAGCATTCTCGAGGATTGAGCGTTACCACCGACTCCGTAGATGTACATGCCGGATCTTGAAAAATTGAGGAGAAAAGCCATCAGGAATACCACTGCCACGAATATCGGTATTGAAAGGTAGTCTTCACCACCAAAGAGGTAGTGGTTGGGGAAACCGGAGTATATTGGATAGGAGTGAAGTAGGAGAGTTCCCGCTTCGAATCCCATAAAAGTTCCGAGAGTCACCAAAAACGGATTCAGTTTTTGATATCCGATAAAAAAACCGTTGACCGCCCCGGCAACGAGACCCAGTATTATTGGAATAAATATCCCCACGATACCCGGAAGTCCAGGAGCCCACTTCGTGACTATCAGGGCGCTAAGCATGGCCGTAAATCCTGCCATCTGAGCTAACGATACGTCAAGCCCTCCGACGATCAGGCAGAGTGCTTCACCGATGACGAGGAAGCCAAGAGGTATGGAAGAGTGGAGCATAAAAACGACCGTGCTCCAGTTCAACATACCTGTAGGTCTCAGGCCGGCAAAAACTATATATATAACAATTATCAAGAACCATGAAAAATTGTTTACAATGAAAAGCTGGGCTTTCCGCAAATTTTTGCTCATTTTATTCTCTCCTCGATTTAGATCGCTCCCGCCGTTTCATGCAATACTTGTTCTATGTCCTCTTTTACATGTTCATCAGTATTTTCGTCCAGGACCTTTTCTCCATGGGACATCACAGCTATCCTGTCAGCTACCTGATATACATGTTCAAGGTTGTGAGAAATCAATACTACACTAATACCTTCACCTTTTAGGGCTTCGATAAAGTCAAGAACACGCTTTATCGCGGGAACCGAAAGTGCCGTTGTAGGTTCGTCAAGTATTACCATCTTTGCCCGAAACAACATGGCTCGAACGATCGCAACCCCCTGCCTCTCTCCACCGGAGCAAAATCGTACCTCCTGGTCGAGGGATGCGACATCGAGACCGAGTTCCTGAAATAGCGGCCTGACTTCTTTCTTCATCTTCTCGAAATCAACCGTCTTTAAAGGACCAAACCCTTTTACCGGCTCTCTACCGTAATAAATATTTTTGATCACTCCAAGACTATCGACCAGAGCTTGGTCCTGATACACCGCTTCAATCCCCAGAGCTCGGGAATCCTTTATTGAGTTGATATTTACTTCTTCCCCTTTCCAGTAAAAAGTTCCTCTACTTTTCGGCTGGACACCGACAAGCGCTTTGATAAGAGTGGATTTGCCAGCACCGTTATTACCGACCAGACCAACTATCTCCCCTTCATCAATGCTCAAATCTACCCCTGCAACCGCATGGACCTTGCCGAACCACTTGTGGATGTCTTCCATGCGAAGTAAAGGAACGGAGTCGACGCTCATTCTAATCCACCTCCAGTCTTTTTTAAAACCGGCAAACGGGCCGGGAAGGTCCCGACTCGGGGGTTGCCGTTCAGTTTGAACAAAGAACAACCGAGGTAGCATGTTCTCGCCACCCCGGTTGCTCTATCATTTGTTTACGGGGTAAAAACCCTTAAAAAATCAGTATTCGTCGAAATTTCTACCTCAACCACTCTTCAGCAGTATTACCCCATATCCTCGGGTCATCCACGTTCTCCGGCGTGACCAACATACCCTGGACTTTGAGCCACTTGTGACCGAAGTTAGTCGTAACCGTGGCGGGTGCCCAGATCTGTGTTTCCCAGGGAGATACTCCTTCGTAAGTACCACCGGTAATCTGAAGGTCATCCGCGGTAATAGTAGTACCAACCTCAGGTAGTGATTCTTCACCCTCTTCAATCACCTGAACGAGGAAGTGCATCGCCAGGGGACCGTAAAACAGGTTCGGCTGTACGTATCCTCGGTCGACCAGTCCTTCCTTCATCATATCGAGATACGCCGGTGCTCCGCCTATGGAAGAGATGAAAACGTGACCCTCTTCCCCTCGGGGAACTAACATATCCGCCTGCTTCAGGGCGTTGACACCGCCACGAGAATTGGTGGTGTTCTGCGAAACTATACCAACGGGTCTACCGTGTTGTTGAATGGCGTTAAAAGCTTTCCTTTGTGCCTCGGCCATGTCGGATTTGGTGAAGAATTCTACCAGCTTAATTCCCTCGTACTGATTAAATACCTCTTTGAACCCGTCGGCTCGAGCTCGATCCGTCGTGTTGGCCGGATCACCCTGAATGCTCAGAACGACACCTTCGGGTTCTCCTTGTTTTTCCTTGAGATGGTCAATTACCTGGTTGGCAACTATCTTAGCCGCTTCCTTGTTACCGAACATTATCGTGATCGGTACGGCATCGGTCTTTACGTCGGTATTGTAAGTGACAGTTGGAACTCCGTTTTTGGCCAGATGTTCGGCCACTTCAGCGGTGGCGGACTCCGCGACCGGGGACCAGATAACGCCGTCTAACCCTTTCTCCATGAAATATCTGAGTTGCTTGACCTGGTCGGCGACTTTGAAGTGAGCATTTTGAGTAATTACGTTCCAACCCTGCTCAAGCGCGTACAGATGGATTGCTTTGTCCGTGACTTTCATCCATTCGTCACCCATATAGAGCGAGTCGTGACCAATTAAATAGCTTTTGTCTTCCTGAGCAAATCCCGCAGGGACGATGAACAGTCCGACTAGGACCATAACCAAAGATAAAGTCAGAAATCGCCTTTCCGCATTAGTAAACATTGTACCCTCCCTTAAAGAGTTCAGTTTGATTGCTTTACGGTACCGTAAAAGTTCGGCTTAAAACCTAACTTTCCTAGCCTGAAGCTTTAGCACCTATCACCTCCGTCGGTCAATTGTTTAAGTTTTTAACGCTTTCTCGTTCTACCAGTTTTGTCGGTAGAACGAGGCGGTCTTTCGCCACTTCCCCAGCCGAGCCGGATATAAGCTGGAAAATCACCTTGCCCGCCTCGTAGCCTATTTCGTAGGGCTTCTGGGATACTGAAGTTATTCCGGGCGTCACCGCGTTTCCCCATTCGGTGTCGTCGAAACATATTACCGATATTTCTTCGGGATAGGAAATGGAGCTTTCCTTAAGGTACTGTAAAGCTCCAATTAACATCATGTTATTTGAGGCAAATATTGCCGTTACGCCGTTGCTCGAACGGAGGAGCTTTTTTGCCCCTTCGTAGCTATCATTGATTTTTGAATTCCCCATCACGACGTAATCCTTTCTAAATTCGACGGAGTTGTCCGACAGGGCGTCTTTATACCCCGAAAGTCGCTTGTCGGTCGATTGTACTCCTTCTATCCCTGATACGAAACCAATTTTTCTGTGTCCTTTTTCTATTAAGTATTCAACCGCCCTGTAGGCACCTGAGTAATTGTCGGAGGTAATTTCGGGAAGGTCCAAGCCGTCTACACTCCTGTCGATCAAAACTATCGGGATTGATTCCTCGGTAAGCGGTTCAAGATTACGTGCACCTTTAGAGGTTGGAGCAACAATAATTCCATCAACCCTTTGCGTTCGGAGCAGCGAGATATAGTGCTTTTCTTCCACGGGATCTTCGTCGGTATTACAGAGAATCAAATTATAATGATTTTCCCGAACGCAGTCCTCTACTCCCCGGGCGACCTTAGGAAAGAAAGGGTTCGTTATGTCGGAAACCAACAGCCCTATTGTGTTGCTTTGACCTTTCCTCAATCCTCGACCCAGCTGGTCCGGCTGGTAATTCAATTCCTCTATTGCCTGTTCGACCCGCTCCGTCAACTCGGGACTGACGTAGCGTGAATCGTTAATAACGGCAGAAACTGTGGTGATCGAAACATCTGCCTTTTCGGCTACATCTTCTATTGTCGTCCCCACTTTTCACCTCAATCGGTCATCCAAACATCTTAAGAAAACGTTAACGAAAACGTTATCTTTTTAACATAAATCTCAACAATTGTCAAGAAACTCAAATTACCTTACAAATAAAGCCCCCTTAAAGCCATCGTTGCAAAACATGCAATAACGCAAGAACTGAAGTGTCAGTATAAACAATCCCACAGTAACCCAAGTCCCGTTTAATTTACACAGTGGCCCGATTCCCCGTCAACATAACACAGTAGACCGAGTCCCCGCGCTCCGGCGGTTTGTTCGGGATCCAACAAAAACTAGCCGAAAAACCTCGGGGAAAGTACTGGAGAATAATCAGGATTCTATTGGTAAACGGGGTTTCGTGTTCCACCATGGAGGAATGTGAAACCATTTATATTTGGCGAAGAGGATCTAAGTATCTTCTCTAAGACTTTCCTCGTTAATGAACTGTCTCGCTTATGAGATCAATCCAGGAGAACATTTTTTGCCTGTAACAAACAAGCTCGGTTAACATGACAAAACCGCTTTATTCGGGTCAAAATTTATTAGTTTCCAGGAGGTAATCTATAATTGAGCCAGAGAACAATCTTCCTAAGTTCTATATTCCGGCGCAAATCGAAGTTGTAGCCTTTCAAGGATTACAACTATGAAGAATAAAAATGGATTAAAGGAAATAGTCCAGACTGTATTGAGCAATGAAGGTAAAGTAGACTTTCGTTTAGGTTATCCTCGGGTCCAGGACAAAGGCTTTATCGGGGGGTCCCACTTCTCCTGATCGGGATGTCGGTTCGGTAAGCGACTACTACATTGGCATAGTTACCGGGTTTAAGCCTTCAGAGAAAACCACGGTTCCCCACGCACAGCTATTTTTATTACAGAGTAAGTTCGCCGGGTAATTGAATTCGGAGGTGGATGTCCTCCAACTAAACAATGCTCCGATTGAATTGCAACATAACGTTATCACTTCAGGGGTACTCATATTTGAAGAAAGCACAGAGGAAAAAGTAGAGTATGAGGCAAGGGTATTGAGTCGCTATGGCGATTATTTACCCGTGCTTCGACGCCAGAGAGACGAAATCATTCAGGTAGGTTCGGATGAAGCCATAGTTCAGAGGTGTAGAGAAGCGCTTGGAAAGACTGAACAACTGCCTGAACAAGCTTGAACCACTAAAGGATAAAACGCTTTAAGAAATCAAGGATGATCCCTATTTAGAGACGTTATAGAGCAGAGCTTCGAGGTTGCCGCACAATCCTGTATAGACATCGCTAACAGGATAATTAGCCGGGCGGATCTCTCCACCCGGCCTCGTCCATCAGTTCTGTTTGTTACTTAACTTCTACCTTTGCGCTGACCCTGACTTTGACCACGGTTACCGTGGGGACCATTACCGTAGCAGGTTCCGTCACCGGACCCGTATCCGCCTTTTCCCTGGCCTAAACCCTGGCCCTTTTCACCGGCTGCTCCGTAACCGCTACCGTCTTCGGGAGGAGTCCAGTCATCGTAGTTACAGTTCAATACTCCGTCTTGGTCGTGATCCCTTTCCATCGGATCGTCACAACTTCCGCCGGCCGGGCCTTTGCCTCCGGCCAGCCCAACGATACCAGTTACCAGCAGTCCAAGTACCATCACCGACACGATCGTAACCATTGTGCTCTTTCTAGTTAGCATCGTTATGACCTCCAGTTTGTTATATGTTGGTACAAGATTACTGGCCCGGTATGTGGATTGAGTGTGGTGGTTGTGTGGAATTTGTGTAGGTTTTAGGGCTGAGGCTGGCGGTCAAATTACCGTGAAAGACGATATCTCGTCCAGAAATGCTGGCCTATTGTCGTTTTCCCGCTTGAGCTCTTCGACCAGTTCTTT
>JAGXLB010000084.1 GCA_018334915.1 Candidatus Bipolaricaulota bacterium | reverse complement strand
CCCTCTCGGTCGATGCGTTCAGCGGCTTTCGGGGAAGTTCCGTGATAAAGAACTTCAACTTCGACTTCCGGTAAATCCGGATCTACATCGACGGAATGTCCGTATAGAGCTCTAATTTTGCCGCTAGAAATCTCGTACCGCCCTTTAGGGTCCTCTTCAACTATCTGCCGGAGCTCGGGATCGGTCAAATTTTTCCACCTATCTCGTAATTTAGACAACAATTCTTCAAGGTCGACGAAACCCTCTTCATCCATCGACATTCCGGATGGATCGTGGCGGAGCAAATAAGCCATCTGTTTGCTTACCTCTCTACGGTTCATACTCACCCTCTCTTGAAGTTATTTGTGTGGTATAAGAAAATGCCGGACCTATTGTAACCGGATCACCAAAGAGGTTCTAGGTTAAATTGGAATAACAGCGGGGAATGATCAGAAAAAAGGGGCCAGCTCTTCAGCCAGCGATTCGAGAAACTCTTTGTCTGACCGGTCGAACGGTGCAAGTGCGTGAGAGTCGATATCGATTTCCCCCCGAAATTCGCCCTCCTTAAAAACTGGAATAACGATCTCGGACTTCACTTCCGGACTACAGGAAAGATAGTTTTCTTCCTCGTTGACGTTCTGAACGGTAAAAGTTTCTTCCGTTTCCGCGGATTGGCCGCATATTCCTTCTCCGTAATTAATCCTGGTGTGGTCAGTTTCTTCACCGACAAAAGGCCCCAGGACCAACTCATCCTCCCCGGGTTCGGCAATATAAAACCCGACCCAGTCGTAGTACTCAACTTCGTCGTGCAAGATTTCCGCCGTTTCTTCCAGAACCCGAGAACCCTGATTATATTCTTCCACTGTGCTTCTTACATCCTGACTTAACCGAGAAAAAAGATCCGATTTCTCCATCTATCCACCTCTTATCTCAAATCCACTCAGGCTAATTTACGTAATTTTTAAATCAGAGAAATTCAGGGTAATATTACTCTAACCCCTTTTCTTCAGCCGGGATTTAAAGTTTTCGATAAGCTTCACCGGAGAAGGGTCGACTTCATTTAACAGGGCCAGGTAAACGGAAAAATAATCTCCGAAATATATTTGTCCAATGACTTTCGAAAACTTGTCTCCTGCCGGGGCACGAGCAAGGCCGTAGTCTATTCCCTCATCTCTAAATATTTCCTCCATGATCTCCATCCGAAGCTCGTTCCTTCCTAAGTCCAGGTCGTTTTTTAACATAACCACCTTGCCGTTTTCCATCAGTTCACCTTCCAGTTGATAACCCACCGTCTCATTATGGTTCAATTCTGGGAAAACGTTCCAGAATGCTGGCTGTTTTGCGTTTTCGTTTATCTGGGTTTTCCAGCGATATGCTACGACCCGTGTGTTACCTTTGGTTCCGTAGATAATTGGAACCTTACCCGTAAAACCTTCTGCCAGCTTCTTTGGCTCGTTGCTTTCGGTCGGGACAGAACTGTTCCAGGAATTGGCCATGCCTTCGAGATTTTCCAGCAACTTTGTGAAATCTATCGTCCCCGCAAGTCCCGCCTCGTCAAATAATTTAAGCAGGGGGAAAAGCATGTATCCGGTAGACGCCCGGGGTTGATGTCCGGTGGGGATTTTCACAAGAGGAATCGACTCCCGAACACAATAATTTTCCATTTTTCCCCCGGTGGATAAGCAAAGAGACTTCATACCCCGCCTTTGCCCGTCCTTCAGAGCGGAAAGCGTTTCCTCCGTGTTGCCTGAATAGCTAACTGCTATCAACAAATCTTCCGTTCCAGCCGTCGCAGGTAGGTGATACCCTCTATTGGTTCCTACAGGAAAGTCCAGCAATCGAGACAACAAGTCACCCACGATCGCCGAACCCCCCATCCCCGTCACCAGAGCACTATCAAATTCATTCAACTCGAAAGGAATCTTGATTTCCTCACCAATGGAAACTGCTTCTCTACACTGGTCAGGAAAAGTATCGAGGTCTTCCACCATTCCCTGAGGATCCAGTTCTTCAATTTTATCAGCGTTATCGAGGTTCATTTTATTCCTCCTTTTCTTCCATCTTTCGGGCTATTCGCTTCACTTCCTGAGCATTATCCTTGTTCATAACGAGCAATGATTCCGGGGTATTAACAACCACCGTATCGGTCAGACCCAATGTTACTACAGGTTTTTTAGTTTCATTAAACACTATATTATTCTGCGACTTCTCACAAATTATTTTACCCTGAACTTTATTACCTTGATCGTCGCTTTCCAGCAGCTTCTGGAAGCTGGGCCAATCTCCGAGGTCAGACCAATTGACCGAAGCCGGAATTACTGCTCGCTCCTCAGCTCTTTCCATCAGGCCATAATCGATGGATACTGAGGAAAACTTCTCGTATTCCTCGCTCAAAATCTCGTCCGCCCGGGGTCCCCCAAGAGTTTCCGCTATATTAGTTAACCCTCCGGACAACTCGGGCATGTACTTATCCAAATTGTCGAGCAACTGGTCCGTCCGCCAGATGAAAGTACCGCTATTCCAGTAATAATTCCCAGCGGCAAGAAACTTCTCCGCCGTTTTGGCATTCGGCTTTTCCGTAAAGCTAACGACCTCTTTCGGCACTTCCATTCCGTCAAGTACGTCGCCGGCTTCGATATAACCGTAACCCGTAGCCGGTTCCGTAGGCCTGATCCCAAGCGTAACAAGCTTTTCCCGGGTGAAGGCAACGTCCGAAGCCAGCCGCAATACCTCCCTGAACCTTTCCTCTCTACCCACCAGATGGTCTGCTGGTAGGACCACCATTACTGAATTGTTCTCGTCCAGCTCCAGGATTTCTCGGGCATAGATTGCAGAAAGTCCTATACAGGGAGCGGTATTCTTTCCCATTGGCTCTTCGATAATATTAATCTCAGGCAGCTCCGGCAGGTCCTTCTCGACCAGGTTTCCCTTCCCTTCGTTGGTAACTACCATCACGTTTTCCGGGTCGATCATCGGACTGATCCTGTCGAATGACCTGGCCAGCAACGATTTTCCGTTTATTTCTATGAACTGCTTGGGTCTTGAGGGGGTACTTAACGGCCAGAGCCGTCGGCCCCTTCCTCCAGCCATAATCACCGCGTAAATGGAAAAATCACTCAATATAACCTCCTTTATTCCTTACCCGCCTTTCAATCGATACCCCTGGGCAGGTTACTAAACTAGAACTTAACCCGTAATCCTGCCGATCCGTAAAAACTGTTGTAAACGTCACCAGTTTTTTCAGTTCCCCAGTTGAACCCGGAGGTAAATGATATACCCCACCGATCTCTAATAGGGTAAGAAAAACTCGATTCGATTGAAAATCCCCACTCCTCCGTACTCGGGAGGAACTCCAGGTCAAGGGCAACCTCGGGAGTGAGTTTGGACGTCAGCTTCCAGGTGAGCACGTCTTTCAGGGTATAGGTAAAGCCCTTTTCGGTCCTGTATCTAACCTCCCCCCTTAACTCCTGGGAAATGTTAGTTAAGGGTTTCCACTTTGCCCCCAGGGAAAGATCCCCGCTATAAGTGGTTCTGCGGCCAAAATCTGGATGACTCAGTAGATTTCGACTTAACGAATAGCTCAGCTCGGGGGTTACTTCGTCAGTTTTATAACTTACCTTCCCCTTGACCTTATCATTGTACTCTACCAGCTTGCTGTTCGGAGAGAAGCCGACGGTTCGACTCAGTGTAGTTCGGCTTGAAAGGCTCAAAACCGTACCTTTCCCGGAAACCTCGCCCGTTAATTCGTTGGACGAATCGCTCCCCTTCCAGGCCAGAGAGATGTAAGGAGCAAAGACGAGACTTCCGAGACTCAACTGGTCAAATTCAATCCGAGCCTCGGATTTATTCTTAAAGCCTCGATATTCCCCACCCAGCAAGTCCCTCGCACTACCTTTTCCGCTGACCTTTATCTTTCCTCCATAATCGTCTCTAACCGGCACATTACGCGAATAATCAATTTTCCACCCAAGTTCTTCGTCCGTTCTGCCTTCCAGGGGTCCGAAAGTAAAAGGATAGGAATAATTTAAACTCAGGGCAGTCGATTCACCCGGAGAAATACCAAGTTTCGCCGAGACACTGGCGTAATTAATGACTTCTCCGGAGGCGTTAGTTTCCCGAGCAGTCGATAAGCCCAGAGAGGAAGTCAGTTTTTCTCCCAGGAAATTCTTCGCCAGACCAAGATCCAGTCTCAGCACGGTGCTCCCGTTTTCCTTAGTAGTCCAGGTAACCGACCCAGTAGTATCTACGACTGTCTGCCAATCAGCGGATAGCTGGCTGGTTGTTGCCCAGGCTCTTTCTTCTGTGGAAAAAGGAGACACCGAATAATCACTGCTGATCCCGAGAGAAAAGGACTCCGTAACTTTGCCGTCCAGGCTAAACCCGGTAGCAATTAAGTCTCTCCTTTCACGTTTACCTATGGGAGTGTAGCCAGGCTGGACGTACTCAAAATTCATTGAGAAGAAAACGTCTCGAGACCAAAGTGCCAGCTTCTTTCCTATATCCGTTCCGAGATAAATTCCCCTATCAGTATGGGATTCCGGGTCAATACTTTTGAACCGATCTTCGTCGATTCCCTTTATTTTTGTGCGATTGGTAAAGAACTTCTCCAGACCATCTTCTAATTCGTAAATTACGATATCGCTCGTATCATCCGACCGGTAACCTTCAGTTCCCGCCCAAACACTCGAGCCGGTCGCCGATATGGCGGTAACGGTTTTCCTGCCATAACGAGTGGGAGAGCTAACTTTCGAGAAACCCCTATCAGTTCCAAACCAGACATCATCCCCTTCAACTGCGAGACCATTGACCGATTGACCCTCTAGCAGTTTCTCTTCTCCCGAGTCCAGCCCAACCTTTGTAATGCCATCCGACGTGGCTACGTACAGTTGCTTTCCAACTACTTCCACCTCGTTAACCTTCCCGGTCACTTCTGGTTCCGTACTGGCGAGCTCTTCCCGGGTGAGGTCATAAATATATAAACCCTGATCCGTGCCCAGCCCCAGGTGACCATCGACGTAGGCCAACGATAGAAGTGAAAATTCTTCGTCAAAATCGGTCGAAATTTCATCCCAGTCCTCACCTTCAACCAAACCCTCAACACTGGTCTCAGCAATGTCCGACCCGGTCGCCGCCCAGATTCTATCTCCGTCACTGGCCAGACCCTTAAATTTTCCTTCCGGAAGCCCGTCAGTTTCGTAATAGCTTTTCCAGTTTGTCGACTTTGCGAAGGGGGCAGGTCCCGAAAGTTTGACCGTTGTGAGGCCCGCGTTCGTCCCAAGAAAAAGTAAATCTCCAACTACCAACCCGTCGTTTACGTTATTACCGGCAAGTCCGTCCTCCGGTCCATAACTTTCCCAGCTCTCCTGCCCGTAAACCGTAAACCCGTTCTTATGAGCAAAAACCGCCAGGTCGTACCCTGCTTCGGCCAGAGAAAGAATCTCAACTATCCTGTTTGGTAGGTTTAAACGCGAGTTATCGTCGGAGGGAAACTCGTTTACGTTTCCCGCAAACCTAAGAGAAGCATTCCATCCGTTCTTTTCGTATCGAGCGCTAATCCCGCCCACAGAATGAACGTTGGGCATTGTCGGGACTTCCGGCGGCAATTCTCCAGGAGCATTATCCCTGGTCTGAAACAGACTGACGTCCACTTCCAGTCCGTAATCCGACTCCATTCTCGTGCTAAATCCGTACAGGGTTCGGGCAAACTGGGCAAACCCCCCGAGCCCACCCCGGGCCCGCTCGAAGTCAACCTTGATCTTGTCATCGGCCCCAACATCCCTGAACATCAACAGTGAGCCGGTCTCGTAATCAATCGAGTAATCCGTATTACGTTTCAGGAGTTTTCCATTTAAATATACCTTCTCGCTGTTCGGCGTCACAGAAAGTCCCAGAGAATACATTCTGCCGGAAATCTCGTATTGAAATTGAGCCCGAATTTTTTTACTCTCCAGATTCGTAAAAAAATCTTTGGGAAACCTAAGGCCAATCAGGCCCTTCTCGGTGAAGAGGTTGAAGTCGTAACCCGGAAGCTTCTCCACTTCCTTCCACTCGCCGTTACGGAGAATTTCCAGCTGGAATTCCTCTTCATCGACACCGGTTCTACCGAGGTAGTAAAACCTGTTCTGTTTATACTGGGTTAGCTGAAGCTGGGATTCGCCGAGCGTAAGATTTACGTATTTACTCAGCTCCCTGAGAAAATTTTTCTCGTAATCCGTTCCGGGATTAAACGGATATTCCTTCTTTTCCTCCTCAGGCAGTTCCCGATTGTAGCGCGTTATATAGCTTTTAATCCGATTTCGAACTATATTGTGCCAGCCGTCAAGCAGTATCAGATAGTCAATTTCTTCTGAAACCACATCGAACTGGCCGGAAGACAGTTCGAGACTCGGCTCGTCTTCAATTTCCTCTTTCAGATAGCCGAATTCTCTATCGTTAAGAAAATTCCACAGGTCGTCCTTGGCGTCGAACACCAGTTCCGGGTTTGTAAAACCTTCAACGTAGTCTATTGTAAGTTCGAAATACTGCAGTCCCCGGATATTCGTCGTATAGCTGGATTCCTTTAGCCCGGCTTCGCTCTGGTAGAGCGAATATTCGACCTCGGATTCTCCGGTATTTCCATAAAAAACCTTGGTCTCCGAGATACCCTGCAGTCGCCCGGCCACTACATTCAGTTCGGACCCGGCGAGCTTTCCGCTCAACTCGAGCCCGAGTAACTTCTTGTTGTAAACGGTAAAATTGTCATCTCCGGTGCCAAAATCACCCAGTAAACCATCCCAGTTGTCCGTATCCATCCTTAGCTCGAAATTTTGAAGATAGCCGGGCCGGGTATCGTCCAAGTCGGTACTTAACGAAAAATACTTCCCCAGTTCCCCCGTCGCATTAACCTTTAACGTCTGGGCCAGCGAATAGGAATCCCTTGGATAACCGACCTGGGACAGGCTTTTCCCGTCGCCGAGACCGAACTTTACGGTCCACGTCTTTTCCCCCTGTAGATCAATTTTGAACGACCCGGTCTGAACCGTTAAAGCCAGAGCTCGAGGAGATAACTGAGGTAAAATAAAAAGTCCTAAGACTAAAACCAGAGCTATTAGCCTGAACCGGTTATACTTTTTCACAGATAATCCGCCATGGATTAAAACCTATACACCAGAGAGACTCTGTGAGTCTCCGCTATACCTGACTCATAAGCTGAAAGCGCCCAGTCCAGCCTGAAATTAGATACTTCGAGGCTAGTCCCCACCGTCAGGGCCCTCCCGTTATAACCTGCTCTCACAGCTACGCTCGATAGCCATAATTCTACCCCCAGATGGGGCGTCATCAGCTCGTAACGGGTCGCCGTAACAGAATCGAGTGGCACCTCTAAGTCTGCAAGAACGTTCAATTCAATACTTTCATCAATCCTGGAACTGATAGATATCCCTGCTCGCAAGATTTTCTCCAGCTCTTCTCGGTGATCTGGACCGTATACGAGTCCTCCAGTAAGGAGGTTTTCAACCATAATGCCCAGCCCGAAATTTTTCCACTTTCCAATAATCGCTGGATCCACCGACCATCCATACCCGTCATCCGAGCCCTCAAGGGTTAAATGAGAGTAATAATACTTGACCTTACCTCCCAGCGATAGCCGGGACAGTACCGGAAAACCAAACCCAAGCACGCCGTTCCCGCTCACGTAATTAAAGCTGGCACCTGTATCAGCGCCGAATTCGTTCGGAACCTCTATTGGTCCTGAATACAGAGCAGAAGTGCTGAAGCCAACGTACTTTCTGGCAAATCCGATTCCTCCATAATCCACTAAACCAAACTGGGGGCTCCAGAGGGTAGTAACCCCGAATTTATCAAGGAAGCCGAGAGCCGCGGGGTTGTAATAAACCGCGTTCTCGTCGTCGGCCAGACCGATAAAAGCTCCTCCCATTCCCATCGGTCTCGCTCCTTGCCCCAGGTCTAATAAAGCACCAGAGTTGTTATACTCCTCCTGTCCGCAGGCGGTACCAGCCATCAGGATTACTAACACCAGGAATAAAGCTGTCAGTAGAACTAAACCTTTTGGTCTCATAGCCATTCCTCCTTTTCCGTTCATCGCCTTATCACGAGGCGACTCAAATCCGACCTTGAACTACCTGTCTTGATCAGGTAGATGTACAGTCCGTTCGCCAGTGATACTCCCCTGTCGTCCTTCAAGTTCCACCTGTACTTTAGCTTCCCGGTTAACTGCTCTCTTTCTATAGTCTTAACCAGCTTACCCAGTACGTTATAAACCTGAATTTTTAGTCCTCCGGCGTCTTCCGGATGATTAAAAAAGAAATCGACGTAATCTTCGGCGGGATTGGGGGTCGCTCGGACCCACAGCTCCTTCTCAATATTTTGGACCTCCATTCCGGAACCGTAAACGCCCGCTCTGGCGTCCAATTTTCCCCAGCCCCAGCTCTCGTCGGGCGTCACATACCCCGAGTTATCTGTAGTCTGAACTAATAACTCGGAAACCTCAGATGCCGTCAACTCAGGAGCTGCTCGCCAGACCAGAGCAGCTGCCCCGGCCACGTGGGGAGCGGATATACTCGTACCGGCGAGGGCCCAGTGTTTTCCATCGGGAACTTCGAGAAAGTTCTGGACGGTCGCGGACTCGGCGAGCGTCGAAACGACCCAGGCCCCGGGAGCAACCAGATCGGGTTTGATCCGGCCGTCTCTGGTAGGGCCGGTGCTACTAAAACTAGATAGTTCTCCCACCGGAAATCCTCCGACAGAATAATTTCCCCAGGTATTTCTGCTATTAAAGGACCCAACCGTTACAAGGTTTTCCGCATTTCCTGGCTCGGCGATAGTCATATTCGTGTCCCCGCTAGAAAATTCGATTTCTCTAGACTTTCCGCCAAGCAAATTGTCCGCAACCCAAATATCCAGCTTTGCCCCGGAAATCCCTTCCACCCAGATGGTCCAGTCTCCAGGATCGGGAGGATTGGTTCCGGTCAGATCTCCCACCCTGACGTATATCTCGTTATCTTCGTTAAGGCTGGACGGGCCATTCGAAATCAAAACCGTACCACCCGTTAGATTGAAATCTCCTGACTCTCCTCTGCTAATAGGCTCCGTAACATCACCGCTTGGGTCCTGGACCTGAACGGATAAATTTCCCGTCGGAGCGTAGAAACCGTCAAGCGTGAAATAGTCGGAAGTATCCTCAAGAGAAGAATAGCTGGGAATTGAAACCTCTAATGCCAACTCTTCACCCTGAGCTATCTCGGTGCCGTTATGAATTTTCTTATTCCCAGAATTTCCAGCCGAAACTGTGATCAAGTGATCCTTCGTTACTAAATCGTTTAACGCGGATTCGAACAAAGATGTACCGTCGTGAGGGCCGAACTGTGTTCCCAGAGATAGATTAGTAACTACGCCCACTTGTCCGAGATCGTTAGCTCTGTCCGCGATATAACTTACACCATCGATTATCGAACTCGTGGAAAAGTCCGTTTTTACCGCGACTACCGACGCGGCGGGTGCCATGCCGACGTATCCGGTATTCGACGATGAACCATCGCTGGCAGCTATACCCGTCACGTGCGTTCCATGACCAATTACGTCCTTTTCGCGAACGTTACCGGAAGTCGGACCCTCACCATCTATTATATCCTCCTCGATATCGTGATTGTCGTATTCTGTCCCATAGGCGTAACCGGGAGGTGAGTTAGCAAAATTCTCAGTCTGATCCCAGATAAAAGATATCCGAGATGATTCTTCTCCGGTCACCGAGTCTTCCTGGTCTACCCGGAAATCAAGATGGTCGTAATCTATCCCGGTATCAACAACTCCTATTAGAACCCCCTCGCCTCTATCTACCGGCGGCGTAGAGTGCAGAGTCTCAGCCCCAACCAGAGGTATGCTTGTGTCAAGCAAAGGTCGAACCGGTTTAGACGAAGATACGTATTCCACTTTCGGATCGTTCGCCAGAGCCGAAATCGCCTCCAGACTACCCAGCCCGGTGGCAATGCTCCCGCTCCGTGAGATCAAGGTTAAACCTGGCTTCTTAACGAAAGAAGTGGGTTTTCTAAATTTTACCAATATTCCCAGCTTTTCCTCGCGTCGATACTCGATCCCGACCGTTTTTCTTGAGAGTTCCCGCCTTTTCGAACCTTCGACCCCTACCGGACGACCTCCAGTTCTATCACCGTCATAAACGTCCAGAGAACCCGATAACGCACTGAGATCTACCCCTTCCTTCCCCTCACGTTTTAACTGCCGATCCCGTTCAATCAGGTAACCCAGCAACGGATCGACCCTTTCCGAAAGGGAGTATCGTTCACCGGAATAACCAAAAGGAGAAATTAGACCAACGGTAAAGAGGAGGGATAAAACCGCAATTGCAACCCATCTTTTACGTCTAAAGGCACTCATTTCTTCTCCATTAACCAGTATTCTGGTAGTCGCTACGGATATCCGTAATTTTTCAGTTTCCAGACCAAAGGGTTCGAAAAAACCAAACTACTTGTAGGCGCCCATGGCAAAGCAGGTAAATGCTAATCAATTCATCGTCGACCGTGCAACTAAGGTCTAAGCGAACGGATTTAACCTGACTTCCTCGTATTCTTCGTCAGAGACTATGGAGTTTATCAAATCAAAAAAGTCCTCTGGCTTTTCTGCCTTCACAATCAGGTCAGATTGGTATCGGCCTTTTCTCTTTGCGAAGGTATTACTTGTCGGTCCCAGTAATTGGTAATTACCCTCAACTGAAGCGAGCTCTTCTTTCAACCGTGAGGCAATTTCTCTGGCCTTTTTCTCCTTACTTTTCTCGACTTCCAGTTTGATCAAACTTCTGAAAGGAGGATAGCCCATCCGTCGCCTGGACTTCAATTCGTTCTCGTACAGCTCCCTCCAGTCCCTGTTTTGAATAAAGTCGAACGCTGCCCCCCGGTCGCCCTGGACCTGGAGAAATACCCTTCCTCCATCCTTTACCATGTCCAGGCCAGCCAGCACTCTCTGAATGAGAAATTCCGTGGACCGGTAACTGGGCCTGTTACTTACAAGGTCCAGGTCGAGCAAACATATCAGAGCACTTTTACCCTGGAAGTAAAAGCTTTCCACGAGTGATCCT
>JAGXLB010000083.1 GCA_018334915.1 Candidatus Bipolaricaulota bacterium | reverse complement strand
AGGCGAGATACCGTAACGGGTCCGCGTAAGTTCCGGTGGGTTCGACCACCATCTGTACTTGACTGTAGTTAAGTTTGTCCACCAAGTCGGCAAACTCTGTTGTTTCCCTGGGATGATTCCAGCGGACAACGCCAAATTTCTCTCCGGTTTCGTCGCCCAGGGCAGCGTACTCTTTCTTCTTAGCTACGTCCAGGCCCACAATCAACGTATCTCCCCGTAATTGGGAAACGATCTCCTTTTGGTCTACACTATTAACATGAACTGAGCTATAATTACCTAACTTCATCGGGACCACTCCTCATGAGTTGGTAGTTTACTTTAAGTGTGAGGGGTGGTCCCCTTTTTTACATCCTTTATCATAGCAGACTTGGGGCGGGGTTCTTGACTCAAAATGTATAACCATGAGAGATCTCCCCATCGTCTCCATCCTGTAGAAAGTCATACGACGGATTTTTTTATTCATATTAAAAATCCGTTGAATGAAATCGGATCTTTAATAATTGGAATCCGGGCTATTCCAAAACATATATATAAAAACATGCGCCCGTAGCTCAGTGGATGAGAGCGACGGATTGCGGATCCGTAGGTCGGGGGTTCGAATCCTCCCGGGCGCACCACCACAAACCAGCCTTTGGCAAGGCTATCCGAGCCCACTAATTCCCGGGTTCTTTTAAATACTGTTGATCCAGTTTCACCTGATGAATTTCGAGATCAAATGAAGATACTGGTATCTTTTCAAGCCTAAACTCTGATGAGATACCTATCCTCTCCAAGCTTGCCCGCTGGCTGTCGGCACTGGTGGTTCTTGTTTCCAAGGCTGCGGTTTCCGGTATGGTGGGGGGGCCGAACCCGGAATAATTTGCAATAATCCCTTTCCTCTTAGAGCCCAGCGAACCCGTTGTACCGAAGATAGAATAGCCGACCTCGGTGGCCTGAAATCCCAGCAAGCAGTCGTAGCTGGAACCGCCGACCTCCCTCTGCCATTTTACGTTCCCCTCTTCGTCCAAGCGGAAGAACAAGGTATTTCCCGGTTCTCTTTTTCCAGAAAAGGTCATCACGCTAGCAAAATAACCACCATCCGGTAGCGTCCACGCAATCGGAAAGGTCGATCGGGTTGCTTTTTCACCGTAAGTCCTTGACCACTCCACTTTACCGTCTGGACCAAGCTTGGTTATCCAGGTGTTGTCCTCTTCCCCGTACCTGGCAACTGAAGCAACTATATAACCATTTTCGACAGGCATCGCATTCACACCAAGGTCAAAATTTGGTGCCCCACCTAGCTTTTTGTCGAACCGGTACTGCCATTCTACCTGCCCTGAATCGTCGGTTTTAATTACCCACAGGTCCGCAGGACCTTTCGGTTCCTTTATCCCCAGCGAAAAGGTTGTGCCGGCTAGAATGAAACCTCCTCCTTGAACCTTCCTGGCGGAAGTGAAGCCCCCTATGTCTTTTCCGCCGTAAGTTTTTTGCCAAATGACTTCTCCACTGGAGCTTAGCTTCACCAGCCATCCCTTCATCTCGATATCGCCCGGATTAAAAGTTTTAGGAGGTCTTTTCCCGGCAAGTCCGGTTACGAAATAACCAGCGGCAAAAATCCCGCCCTCAGGGGACTTCATAAGAGATATAAGATTGTAATTTGAAATAATACCGTCTTCCTCAGTGTTCTCCCACTGTGGCCCGAACAATTTACTCCACTTTACCCTGCCCCGAGAATCAACTTCTGCGACCCAGGTTCTACCCGGTCCGGGGTCCGTGGTGGCAGTGGTATGCCCCGCAAGGTAAAAACCTGCCTCGCCTGCAGAGATCACGTCGGTTATCGAATCGTCTCTCTCTCCACCATAGCACGTCTTTCTAACAATTTTGCCTTCCGTACTCAGGTCAATCAGACAACCCTGTTCAACAAGTTCACCATCGCTACCAACTACTGCTACACCTATCAGGCCATCGCTTGTCTCTCGGTGCATCAGTTTAGGGAAGGACTGAGCTCCAATTATGGTATCACCAGGACCGGAGTAAGTGGCTATCCATTCTCGCGCCTGGTCCGCCCCGGTCGCAGCTGAACTTAAGACAAATGAAATCGTCAAAACTATGCACACAGCCATTATCAGCCTTTTCACCTTTATCACCCTCCATTAAGCCAGAATTAACCAATTATAGAGCCCTAGTTGCTCCATCTATCCTTCTATTACACGGAATTTCTTCGCGGTACGACCTCTAATCCTCCATTCTCCAATATAACAAAGACGGTTTCCGGAAAGCAAACTTTAATACAACCACCGTTCATCGAAGGAAAGAGTCAAGAACCCGCCCCGAGGGACGGGGCTTGAAAAACATATCAACAAAAGTACTTTAAGGTTTACAACAGGAAGTTGACCCAGCACCCAATTGAGGAGACTAACCTGGCCAAATTAAACCAAACCTTTTCTCATTGGCTTTGCCCAACAGGTTACGCGTACGATAACTTCACCAGGCTCCATATCTCAATTGGGTGCTGGAGGTAAACCAGCCGATTACTCCCTGCGGCAGCTGCCAGGCTTCCTCGGCAAGTTTTGGCCAACTGTATTTCGATAAGTAGAGGCAAACTTAATAGCTTTCAATTATCTCAGAAACTTGGAGCATGGGGATTCCAGCTTTCCTGGATTCGATTTCGTATTAGAAAATACCAGACCGAGCTACCAAGCTCGGTCAATGGCTTCCAGGCAGCATCCCGATCCTGCAGTGGGACACGGAAATAGCCAACTCAGCATTGCTTTCTGTCTTATAACTTGGGAATAGATGAACCGATGGTATAAAAAATTTGATTTACGAGTGGCCGTCTTTTAGAATCCGGGCGATGAATTTTACAGTAGAATTAATTAGCTCATTTAATTTCTAATTTCGACGGAATCCGAAAAGTGCTGTCTAAAATTTGGCCTATTAGGAATAATATATAATAGAAGATAGTTGAATATATTAGTTTTGAAAGACTGAGGAGGTTTTTCCATGAGAAAAATTCTTGCCATAGCCTTAGCAATGACATTATTGGTTATAGCAACAGGTGTATTAACGCTTGCGGAGGATGTCGCTGGGGTAGTAAGTAGTGAATCAGGAACTATCACAGTTAACCCAGAAGCATTCACGGAGGGAGAATTATCAGGTGAGGGAGTATTTTTTAAACCTACTACAAATTCTGATAACGGCCAGGTCACAGTAGAAGTAGATCCGATCCATGTAACTAAATAGAACTACATTTTAGATTTATAGATTTTGCAGCAATCGAAAAAGGCCAGTTCCTGCTGGCCTTTTTCTTCTGGATTCTCCGGCGAAGGATTGAAAAAGATGTTATAAACAATTATACTTCATTTTACTACTCTCATGAAAATACCTTCTTTCATTCACAAAAGTGAAGAACACCTCGATCGGGTCGCAAAAGATAATACGGATGTCAGGCTTCTTGCTCGCCACGACTCCCTTGAGGTAATGAAACAGAAAATCGCCGAAGACTCTACTTTTTACCTGGACTCCGCCGAGGACTGGCAGGGGTTCGAGTTTATCTACCTAATACACGGAAGGATGGAATACACCACCCGGGAGGAGCCAGTAGAGCTCGTACCCGGGGATTACATAGCCAGGAAAGAGGTTCAGGAAGAGTCCTGGTTTACCACTAAAACCGACGTAACTCTCCTCTATGCATCTTCACAGCCTTCATTTCATCTGCTGAAAGAGGAAATTGAGGACTTCCTGGAACTCGCCCAGGATGTTGAAACCACCGAAGAGATGAAGGGTCACTCCAAAAGGCTCGTCAGGATGAGTTACGAAATTGGGAAGAGGCTCGGGCTTTCTACGGACAGGCTAGGAGATTTAAGATACGCTGCCTTCTTTCATGACATAGGAAAAGCGGAGGTCCCGGACGAGTTACTCGAAAAGAAAAGCAAGCTAACTGAAGAAGAATGGGAGATCATGGAGAAACATACCGTATGGGGTCGGGAAATGCTGGTAAAAGCAGACCACCTCCAGAAGGCGGCTGAAATAGTGGAACAAACCCACGAAAGATTGGACGGCGAGGGCTACCCAAAAGGGCTGTCCGGCGAGGATATTCTCCTGGAAGCTAGAATAATATCCGTAGTAGATGCCTGGGACGCTATGAGGACCGATCGCCCATACCGGGATGCACTAACAAAACCAGAAGCAATAGAAGAGCTGAAGGAGAATAAGGGCACCCAGTTCGATCCGAAAGTAGTCGACGCGTTCTTAACTATGCTCCGGAATAAGGGAAAAGTTAGACAGCAGCTCGGCGGGAGAGAGAGTTACAAGGATGAAGCCCTCCACATTCGTAAAATTGAAAAGCTTCACGATCTGAGCCAAGAAATCTTATTAGCGGAAGAACCAGAGGAAATAATGGCCAAAGCCCTGGAAGCGACGATAAACACCACCCCTTTCCAGCGGGGATTGATATCGCTCTTTGATAAACCGGTTGATTTGGAGAATCCTGGAACAATTCGGGTAGAGAGATTTGATCATATAGGTTTATCAGAGGAAAAAATAAACCAGTTAAATGAAACGGATTTCGAGGAACTGGAAGTAAACACGGGTAAGTTCGACGAAAGATATCAGCTGGGTAACTCTTACTATGTGCCACACGCAGAAAGAGATGAAAAATTCCAGAATGGACCAGCGCTGGAAAGCAAGCTCCGGTCAGAGGAAACTTTGGATTGGCACCCCGACGATTCACTTTATATTCCCCTATTCCGGGAGAACAATATAATCGGCCAGATAAGCGTCGACGACCCGGAAGACGGCCTGGTCCCCGACCCAAAAGACCTCCAACCCATAGAAAATTTTGCCTTACTGGCCTCACTGGCCTTAGAAAAGCTAACACTGGCTGAAGGTAATTCAAACCAGTAAGGTACTACCCTATTCCCTGCACCAGGGCAGTATATTTACCTTTCTCGATAGGCGGATTTTTTCAGATCCGCTGTGATGGTTGGTAGAGTGTCTAGATTTATTTTGTCTTGCTATACCCCTATCTTCGATATGCAGGCTTTTCTAAGCCTGCTGTGATGATTGTTAGAATTATAGAATTATTCCCTTCGGTAAATTCCACGTGGTTACTACCGAAGTTAATTAATTTACCCTTCAACCCAAGTGTACACCAAGGCTCGAAAGCCCTGGCTATCGGGATTATCCATAACAGGCCAGATGCCTCTGCCCGACCGGTTGGTTCAGTAGCCAAAATATAATGTAGAAAACTGGTTTTTGCAATAACTGGGGTTGGTATGGACCATAGCAAGCTAATCTTGTACTATTCGGGATAATCGAAGGGCGTTGCCAGTCACGAGGAAGGTCGCGCCCATGTCCCCTACAAGCACGGCGGTGACCAGGGTCACGAACCCAGGGATAACCCCAGCTCCCAGAGCAAATTTTAAAAATAGAGCTATTCCAATATTCTGTTTTATCGTCTTCTTTCCCCTGCGGGAAATATTTACCAGATAAGGCAACCCCTCCAGGTCGTCAGTCATCAGCGCGATATCCGCAGTCTCCATCGCCACGTCCGTACCCGCGGTACCCATGGCAATTCCCACGTCGGCCGCCGCCAGAGCCGGTCCGTCGTTTACCCCGTCTCCAGCCATGGCAACTTTTCCGTTTTCGTGGGCCAGTTCTTCTACCTTCTCTACCTTTTCCTTGGGTAGGAGCTCGGCGTACCAGGTCTCTATCCCCGCTTCTTCTGCTATTTTCTTCGCCGTCAGGCTGTCGTCACCGGTAAGCATCACGGGCTTTATCCCGTTCTCCTTTAGCCAGGTAACCACTTTCTTTCCTTCCGGCTTCAGTGCGTCGCCAAATGCTAGGGCTCCAATAATTTCTTCGTCTTTACCCAGGTATACCAGGGTTTTACCCCGACGTTTAAGCTCGTCCACTCCTTCCAGGTGATTTTGATCGAAAAGCGACGCTTTACCCAGCCGGTACAGGTTCTCATCCAGTTCGGCTTCTATTCCCTTACCCGGGATAGAGGTAAAATTCTCGACTTTAGTTAACTCAATTTCTTCCTCGCGGGCTTTATCAAGTGTAGCTAGGGCAAGGTGGTGTTCGCTGCTTTTCTCCAGAGAAGCGGCAATACGTAGAATTTCCTCCTTTTCGTAATTACTGCCGGGTATCACTTCGGTAAGCTCCAAATCTCCCCGGGTAAGCGTTCCCGTCTTGTCGAGAGCCAGAACGTCCACGTCCCCCATCTCCTCAAGGTATCTGCCACCTTTTATCAGTACGCCGTTCTTTGCCGCGGATGTTATGGCTGAAACCACGGAAACGGGCGTAGAAATGACCAGAGCACAGGGGCAGGCGATGACTAGCAAGGTTACCGCCCTGAGGAACCATAATTCGAATCCACCGGAGAACAGAAATGGGAAAGCCCCCGCTACGACGGCTGCCAGCCCAGTAACTGCGGGAGTATAATAGCTGGCGAACCGGTCCACGAACCTGGCAATTGGCGCCTTTTTCTTTTCCGCCTCTCTCACCAGCTTTATTATCCTGGCAATTGTCGAGTGATTAGCGTCGCTGGTCGTCTCTATTGCCAGGAAGCCTTCCTTGTTTATAGTGCCGGCGTATACTTCATCTCCTTCGTACTTTTCTACCGGAACCGACTCGCCCGTGATAGGTGATTGATCGACGGACGAACTCCCCTCGAGGACCTCGCCGTCCAGGCCGATCTTCTCGCCGGGACGTACCACTATGGTATCCCCCTTTTTAATTTCTTCTACTGGTAAAGTTACTTCTTCTCCGTCCCTTCTTACCGTGGCCTCGCGGGGAGATAGGTCCATCAACTCTTTAAGCGAATTTCGAGCCCGCTCGGAGGCATAGTCCTCGAGAATTTCAGCCAGTGGATATAAAAAAGCCAGGGTCGACGCCTCGAGAACCTCTCCAATTGCTATGGCTCCAATGATAGCCAGGGTCATGAGGAAGTCGATGTCCAGAGAAAAAGTCTTCGCCGCCGCGAATCCTCTTTGGAGGACGAAATAACCTCCTGAAGCCGTTGCCAGCAGGAACAATAGGCGAGAGACCGAAATTGAGTAAACCGAGGAACCGACCAGGTAGAGCGGATCGGTTAAAAAATAGGCTGATAAGCCTGCCACCAGAAGGATTCCGGCAATTCCGGTAAGAACCACTTCGGGCTCCTTCCAGGACAGACCGTCGTCTACCTCGTCGTGGATAACGTTGTAACCGATATTGGTTACGCTCTGCTCGAGGCTGGAACGCTCCACGTCCGAGGGATCGTAGGAGACTTGCAGTTTTCCCCTTCCCGCGTCGACTGTCGCATCTTCCACGCCGTCGATCTTCGAGACGTTCTTCTCTATCTTCACGGCGCAATCGGGACAATGTATTCTTTCAACCGTGATTTCCTCGTCTACCGAATTCTCTTTTTTCTTCAAAGTTACCCCCGGTGGAGCAAAAACATATTTATGTTTGTTCATACAATAATATGTATATCGGTTGTCGTTGTCAAACTCTAGTTGATTGGTTACCCTATATTCAGAATGAGCACCAATAAACAGGAGGATTATTCGGATCTGCATTCGATCACCGAGGCGAAGGCGAGGGATATACTGGAAAGTCTCCCGGAGCAGTCCTCGATCGACTCTCAGTCGGAAATATTTCGCGCTCTAAGCGAACCCACGAGGGTTAAAATCCTCTACTTGCTCTCCAACGAGGAGATGTGCGTCCACGATCTAACAACCTTGATAAACTCCTCCCAGTCGTCCGTGTCACATCACCTGAAAATATTGAAGTTGAATAACCTGGTGGAGGCGAGGCGGGAAGGTAAGGCTGTCTATTATTCGCTAGTCGATCAGCACGTATCGAGTTTATTCTCTCAGTGTCTGGAACACGTCGAGCACGAAGAGTGATCCCGGTTGGGCGACGTAAACCGGCTTGCCATTTTCACCCACCGGGTCCAGCGGGGCCGAATCAACCCCAACCGATAATCTCGATACCGACGCCGCGCGGGCAGTGGGATCCCGTGCTGCTGTGTTTCTTGTCGATAACCGGGCTTGGAAAGGTCCACCTATCGGAGTTAGAGTACATTAAGACCGAGGGAATATTTTAACAATTCCACCAACAACACACCGGATCGGGAAAGATCCGGATATCGAGAATATTATGAAGCAATAAGGGGTACTTGTGTTCCAGTATCGTAAAGTTTTGGCAGTAGTATCCAGCAACGGACAGTAATCAATTAACTTGAAACTTATTATATAATTATATTATTGACTATTAACGGGGAGGTTTTAAGATGCAAAATAAAATCACGATCGTCGGCGCGGGCTACGTTGGCTCTACCATCGCTTACGCAGTAATGAATAGAGGGTTCGCGTCACGAATTTCACTTATCGATATTAACGAGGAAAAAGCGGCTGGAGAAGCCATGGATCTGAACCACGGTGCCGCGTTCGTAAAGCCGATAAAGGTTACCAGCGGAGACTACGAGGAATGCGCCGATGCTGATGTAATTGTTATAACGGCTGGTAAGAACCAGAAACCAGGGCAGACCAGGCTAGATCTGGTCAGCGAAAATGCTGATATCTTCAAGAGTATAATTCCCCGGATAAAAGAACACGCTGATGATCCGATTATTCTGGTCGTAACTAATCCCGTCGACATTTTGACTTACGTTGCCGACGAGCTTGCCGGTTTTCCCGGGGGCCGAGTTCTGGGTTCGGGCACAGTACTTGATACCTCTAGGCTTCGGTATCTCATTGGAGACCACTGCGAGATCAATACTTCTAACGTTCACGGTTACGTGATCGGCGAACACGGGGACAGGGAGGTAATTACCTGGAGCCTCACTAATTTTGGGGGAATACCGTTCGACAAATACTGTCACATCTGCGATAAAAACTGTAATAGGGAGAAATTCAAGAAATCCATGGAAGAAAGAGTAAAGAACGCCGCTTACGAAGTTATCGACAAAAAGGGTGCAACGAACTACGCCGTCGGACTTGCCGTAACGGAAATTCTCGAGGCAATACTCAGAGACGAGCGAAAGATGCTCACCGTAACAAGTAGACTGAAAGGTCAGTACGGACTAACGGACGTAGCTCTGGGATTACCCAGTATAGTTGGGGGAAACGGCGTAGAAAAAGCACTCACTCACGACCTTAGTTCTAAAGAGCAAGAGAAACTTATAGAATCGGGAAAGGAATTGAAAGAAATGGGGAGTAAACTAGATCTTTAAACCCGGGATATTTTAACCCTGGAAAGAAATATTCAGATCGGAGTGGAACCTTTTTAGGAGCTTTTGATTTATTCTCCTTCCAGCGGGTGGGCACCCATCCATTCACTCCAGGTCGCTTCCAGAAGAATTTCGTCCTCCCCGTTAGCGTTTTCGCCCACCTCGCCTATAGTTCTCCATTTTTTTGGCATGGGAAGAGCGTCCCAGGGTGTTAATTTTTTCTCTTTGGTTTTCATTTTTTCATCCTTTTGAACAAGTGATGTTAATCATACAAAGAGTTGATCTTTATCAACTTAACATATGAGCTAGATCATTTCAAGGGTTGGGATTTGAAACTATCGGCAGGGCGCGGTAACTACAGATCAACTTGGCTTATGTCACCCTCACCCCTAACAGGTTCCACGCCCTTCCGAAGGAGAAGGAATAAGACGCACTTTTTTGTTTGGTTCGATTAATGCTCTTCCCCGCTTACCTGGCAACTGATTTAACCTTTAAAGCTTAGGAGTCGACAAAATCCCGGCAGCCAAGTAAGCGGGGAAGAGCTTATGAATAAAATGACGCCCTCCCAGGGCGTTATAAAAACGAACAAATCGCCGGGGCATGGGAGCCCCGTCTGCTACGGGGGAGAACTGGCCAAGCTGGTGAAATAAATAGCGAACGTCCAATTAAACGGGGGTATCAATCATAGTTGTATATTTCAGCTCTCTGAATTAGTCTTTTTGCAGTCTTTGCAATTGAGGTGATTTCTTTGACTCATGTTGACCTTCGAAGCGATACAGTAACGCGACCTTCCCCTGAGATGCGCCAGAAGATGGCTGAGGCAGAGGTTGGTGATGACGTATACGCGGAAGACCCCACGGTAAATAGATTACAGGAAATGGCCGCCGATATGCTGGGATTCGGGGCGGGCCTGTTCGTCCCTTCCGGCAGCATGGGAAACCAGGTGGCCATCTGGTCCCACACGGAGTCCGGCCAGGAAGTGATCGTCGAGAAAAAAAGCCACATCTACAACTACGAACTCGGAACGATGTCGGCTTTTTCCGGCGTCACGCCAAGGTCGATATCCTCGAATGATGGAACTCTGGACGTAGAGGAGATAAAAAAAGAGATCAATCCGGATAAGTACTATCTTCCTGAGACGGGATTAATAACTTTAGAAAATACCCACAATAATCAAGGTGGAAAGGTATATCCTTACGAGAGGATTCAGGAAGTTATTGATTTCGCCGAGGAAATGGGCTTGCCGGTTCACCTGGACGGGGCGAGGTTATTCAACGCCTCCGTGGCTTCGGGAATGGATCCGGACGAAATCGTCGAAGGGTTCAACTCAGTCATGTTCTGTCTCTCCAAAGGTCTCGGAGCGCCCGTAGGTTCACTGCTCGTCGGAAGTGAGGAGTTTATAGAAACAGCTCTGGTAGGCAGAAAAAGGTTTGGCGGAGGAATGAGGCAGGTAGGTATACTTGCAGCAGCGGGAATTTACGCCCTCGAAAACAACGTCGAAAGGCTCGCAAAAGACCATCATAAAGCGGAAATATTATGGAAAGAACTAAATGAACTGGGGTTTGACCTCACGCCCGACCCCGTTGAGACTAACATATTCTTCGCCAGAACAGATTCGATCGGCGTAAACGCCGAAGATCTCGCTGAATTCTTAAAGGAGAAAGGGATCGTGATTGGTCCTCGGAACGAACGAGAAATAAGGTTCGTCACCCACCTAGACGTAACTGAAGACGACATAGATCAAACTATTGCCGGTATCAAGGACTACCTTGGCAGGGTAGCCTGAAAGCTCTCTCAACAAATCGCTAAATTAAATATGATAGGAACCGGAACCCTAATCAATATCGTAACAGTCATCATCGGAAGCACGGTTGGTCTATTGGTAGG
>JAGXLB010000283.1 GCA_018334915.1 Candidatus Bipolaricaulota bacterium | reverse complement strand
CAGCAACCATTCCGGCCACAGCATCCTTGGGGTCGTCAATATTGTGCTCCTCCATATATTCCATTAAAGCACAAACTTTCATTGAGAGGAAAGGAGTGTAGTCTACGTCCCCTTCCATTGATCCTGCCGCCTCGTCAGCTGTGGGTCCGTCGGGATCTCCCCACCAGTTGTACTCGGCATCCAGGGTTCCGTTGGCTGCGTTTGTGACAGTCCCGGAAATGTTATTCCAGTTGATGTGAACTTCAGAAGCATCAACGTCACCTTCTACTCTGACGTCTCCATCTATGTTGAACCCCTTTGCTGTGTAGTTGTCGCGTCCTCCAATCTGGACTTTCTCGGCGGTGATTGACAGTTCGCCGTCAATTGATGCACCCATCGGGCAGCCCATACAGCTGACTATCGTTACGCTATCTTCTACTGGTTGGTCGGAGGAGGTTTCGAAGTCCCCATTGTGAACTTCTATCGTATCTGATCCCGGTAATTCATCAGAATTAGCAGCTTCTACTGCGGTGTTTAGGTATCCTGAGTCTGGAGATGGGCCTACATCGTCAACGACTAGAGTCAGCGGTGATTTAAGCTGAACACCTACCGTATTTGGATCGGTGTCAGGATACATTCCAATCCAGGGAGAGAAGATTACATTGTCACTCACTTGATTCCCTGATCCGTCGGGATTTTCCGTGGGATGATAGGGTCCACTATGGTCTCCCCACCAGTTGAGGGCGGCGTTGAAGGTGGCCGAGGTCTCGTTTTGCACGCCGTAATCGTTGTTTCCGGTGATGCTGTTGTAATGGGCAAAGTTTCCTTCGGGAAGGTCACCATCAAAGTCCTCAATTAAGTTTTCTAAAAGATATATCCCAACCTCATTATCCTGGATGATATTGTTTGTTATTTCTGTGTCATCAGCGTCCGATAAGAGAATACCCGTTCCGGGGATGTCTTCCCATTGTCGTGTCCCGGTAATAGTGTTATATTCAACTTTATTCTTATCAGAATTTAAGAAAGCTACTCCGGCGAGACGATTACCAGTGATTTTATTACCCCGAATGGTGTGGTTCTCACTTGCTAGTGGAATTATACCGGTAATGTTATACTCGCTATCCAGCGGGAGATCGGGAGCGATTCCTAGGTTAGTTAAGTTGTTAGCGAAGAATTCCTCCATTTCTTGACAGCTGCAAAGTTCATCCTCGACCTCTAAGCAAACATCCTCATATTCGCAGTCTTGGAGACAATTGATCTGAGAAATTATTTGTTCTTTTCCTCCGTAATTAACGTTTAACGCATCTAAGATATCGAACAAACTGGCTAATCCAGGGTAGTTTTTAGAGTCATAATTATCAGGATCTTTAGGAGTAAAATCTTCCTCTTGAAATTTTGCAAGTATTTCGTCTATTATGTTTTCATCTGGCATAACACCAAGCTCTTCTAAGAATGAACTTATTTCATTAATTGCAGGTGGACAGTCTGGGCAGGAAATAATTTCAATGTTTTCTGGCAGAAGACTTAACAAGTCATTGACCACAGGAGAAACCGTATCCTCAGGAATCTCGTCAGCCAAATTCAACAGGTTTCCTATATCGTGTAGCCCGAGGCCTCCAATACCCACTAATTCGTTATCACTCACGTTGTTCCCTTGAATAAGGTTGTCCGAACCCCCAAGCAAGCCAATACCTATACCCGAGTTATCCGTAACGGTATTCTCCAGTATCTCGTTGTCCGTAGCGGGAAGTTGGGCCCATATTTCTTGATCGGTCTCATCAAACGTTAAGCGAAGCCCTATATTGTTAATCCCGATTATTCCAATGCCAGCTGTTCCGCTTCCATAAATCCTGTTCTTTTCTACTGTGTTTTCCTCGGTCCCAATTAGTGCTATACCAAGGCCGGCGATGTCAGTAATATCATTGTCAATAATTTGGTTAGAACTAGCGGGTAACTTAAGTAATGCGTCTTCCCCGAATTGCAAGGAAAGCTCAGCAATTCCGCCTATTCCAATTCCCATAAGTGACTTATTTACTACAATAGACTGATCCAGTCCCAGGAGGTTTAGTGCTTCCCCTAAATCTATACCCAAGTCACTCCCTTCGACACCCCCCTCGACCACGTTACCCTGGATAATGTTTTCTTCTGCCCCGAGTAAGCCAACACCAATATAGTTATTAGTAATATCATTCCCTAGAATATAATTACCAGTAGTGGGTGCTGAATCAGTGTCGTTGGGTGATATATATGAGAACCCCAGGAGACCTATACCTATCACGTTATTGCTGATGGTGTTAGCGAGTTCTTGATTTTCAATGGAACCGATTTGATTATCTTCTGCGGTGAGCAATCCAATTCCGAGGAGATTATTCCCCACATAGTTGGAGTACATCTTGCAATCTGTAACTGGCAGGCCTGGAATCCAATCGTTCCAGAATCTGAATCCAGAAAGGCCAATGCCTATAAACCGACTTTTATCAGACTCGGAAGAATAAGATAGATTAAAGCCTTTGATCGTAAGACCAGAACCAGCTTCTAATACGTGGAAACCAACCCCTGTGTCTATAGAGGGTGGGGGGAACCTAAGTCAGAGGCTAATATGCTTAGGTTGTTTAACGTATTGTAACAATCTTCGCCAGGCTCACACTCCGGGTCAAGGTTCGGGACAGCGACCTTGCTAAAATCCCCGGGAGAAACAGTAATTGTATCACCACTGCTAGCGGCATCAACTGCATCCTGAATGTTGCAGTAAGGAGCTCCGGTGTCGCCACAGTCCTCATCACTTTCGTCCACCTCTAAAGTAGCACCAAAACCAACTACCCCAAATACCAACAAAATTGACAACATTCCTATAAGGATTAACGCCTTATTATTAACACCCATTACAAACCCCCTTTTGTTGCTTTTCTGTCTTTGATCTGAATTTCCGTTTCCATAAGAACCTCACAACTTCGGGAGGCTTCGGCAGTCGGGCAACCTTGGTTCATTAAGTTTATCGAGTTCATAGGGTTCTTAGTTGTCAACCCCATGAACCCTAAGAACTCTACGAACCCGACAACCGAGGTTTCGAC
>JAGXLB010000082.1 GCA_018334915.1 Candidatus Bipolaricaulota bacterium | reverse complement strand
ACAATAATTATAGTTAAACAGGATAATTGAGCGTATAATCTAGCTAAAACTACGCGAAAAGGAGAAATACAATGAGCATCCGAACTACCAAAGACGAACTTCGAAGACAACGAAACGGGGTGCTGCCCCCGGTTCTACCCCGGAGCAGGAATTTATTTCTAAGGACAGGTTTTTTCTAATACTACCACAATGGAAAGTTTCTTTACATACAGATAGAAAAGCCGCCCTAGTATAGTTATTTTATCTAACCCCTAAATTGGGTTATGATAAGTGGGAATATTGGTTGTCTATCCCTCTAGCTTGCAATTAGAATTGTAGCCATACCGGGATCAAATCTGGCCGAAAAGAGGTAATAATGAACAGAGCAAACGTCGATAAGAGAAGCCCCGTTCCGCTTTACTATCAAATAAAGGAAACGATCAAGGAAAAAATCGAAGGTGGCTCTCTTGAACCGCACGAGAGGTTGCCCTCCGAGCGAGAACTCGAAGAAGATTACGGAATTTCCAGAATGACGGCGCGACGTGCTCTTACCGAATTGGAGTCGGAAGGTTACGTCTATCGCGAGCAGGGAAAAGGATCTTTTGTTGCTGAACCAAAATTGCGCCAGGGCCTTCTCCAGCTTACCGGATTCACCGAAGATATGAAGAACAGGCAAATGAAACCCGGCGCTCGGGTGCTCGAAAACAGGGTGATAGAACCCGACGAGGAACTGGCAAATAACCTGTCTATCGATTCCGGCAGCAATGTTTTCTTGCTCCAACGAGTTAGGTTTGCAGAAGAAGAACCGCTGGCTATAGAAACTACCCACCTAAGGTATGATCTCTGTGAAGGGATAAAAGACTACGACTTTTCCGGACGCTCTCTCTATACTACTCTCAGGGAGGAGTTTAATATTACACTCTCCAGGGCAGAGCAATCAGTCGAAGCCTCCCTGGCGGACGAGTTCGAAGCAAAAAATCTCCAGGTAGACCAGGGAGACCCCATGTTGATTACGGAGAGGACCACCTATATTGGCGACGAGAAAACTCCGATAGAATATGCACGATCCACGTATCGAGGCGATAGATACAAGTTATTCGTCAAGCTAAAGGGTTAACCTTCTCGCAAAATCGCTTCGGCAACAGGGGAAAAGTTCGTACAAAGTCTCCACAAGAAGTTTAATTATTTCATCCAAACTTTCCGACCGATTAACTGGACAATCAGGGCGATCGAACTCCACCACCTTCGGACTATTTCCGTAATCTCAGAATCTAATTTCTCCGGATCTGGCTTAAAAGTCATCTCGGTATTTTGTTTGACCGATCACACTTAAATTAGCCCCTTTAGGTAGATATAAAGTTATTTATTTGAATCAATGGGTGGACTGGATTAGCATATTGGTTAAGTGGAATGTACCACTGCTTAAATGAGTTGATTAACCTAGGCCCAATTTACTACAAGGAGGAAAAAATGAACAAACGTTTTTTCAGCGCCATTTTTCTGGCGCTCGCATTATTGGTTACTCTCCCGCTGGCGGGAGCGGCTGACGCCGCCCCGAATCAGGGTGGAGAACTTCTGGTTGGTTTAAGACAGGAGATCGGCAACCTCGACCCCCACCTGGCAACAAGCTTCAGCAGTTTCAGGGTTATCGAAGTTATGTACGAAGGTTTACTGCGCCACGACGAGGACGGGGCACTAGAACCCGCATTGGCTTCCGACTGGGAGATATCCGAGGACGGAAAAACTTACACTTTCCACATACGCAAGGGAGTCAAGTTCCACGACGGTACCGAGCTCACGGCGGAAGACGTCAAGGCGAGCTTCGAAAGAATTCTGGATCCCGAACTGGGCTCTCCCCAGGCAAGCCGATTACAGAAGATAGAAAGTATGGAGGTTACCGGTCAATACGAGATCAAAATGACGCTTTCCAGCAAGTTTGCCCCTTTTCTGAATAAGGTCTCCGGACCCGGAAGAGCAATAGTACCGAAGTCGGTCGTCGAAGAGGGAGAGAATCTCAAAAGACAGGTACTCGGTACCGGGCCATTCACTCTTTCAAACTGGGTGCCCGGAGAACAGATCGTCCTCGAAAATAACGAAGATTACTGGATGGAAGGCCTGCCGTATCTCGATACAGTAACTTACAAGATAATACCCGAAGCAGCGACCAGAAGAGCTGCCCTTCAGGGCGGGGATATCCACGTAATACCCTCGGCTGAATCGACTTCTGTTCAGGTCTTAATGGAAGCGAAGGACGTAAAAGTGATCTCGACACAGGAACTGGCTTACAGCCTTATAGGATTCAACCTGAATAGAGAGCCGCTGACCGACCCCAAAGTCAGACAGGCTATCTCCTACGCGACGGACCGGGAAGAAATCATAGAAGGTGTCTACAGTGGTCTCGCCACGGTAGGAACTCCACTTCCACCCGCACTCAGTGAATGGTATGTCCCCGCTTCTGAACTGGACTCTTACGAGCAGGATTACGAGAAAGCAAAGGAATTACTTGAAGAGGCGGGATATCCCAACGGAATTAAGTTTTCCGTTATAGTATCTCCCACGCTTCAAACCGCTCTTGAGATTGCCCAGGTACTTCAACAGCAACTGATGCCGGCAGGAATAGTGATGGAACTGAATACCGTCGAGTGGGGAACGTTCCTGGATGCATGGAGGAACAGCGACTTCGACTCTTTCGCTTCGTTAAACGGAGGTTCGTTCGACCCCGACGGTTACTTCTACAGGACTTTCCACTCAGAGGGCTCTACAAACGTATTCAATTATTCCGACCCGAAAATGGATGACCTGCTGGAAAAAGGAAGAGTAACGACCGACAAAGAAGAAAGACGCGAAATATACGTAAAAATTCAGGAACGGCTGGTCGAACAGATGCCGATTCTGTTCGTGGCTTATGCCGATCTCCATACTATAACCAGAGAAAACGTTCAGAACTTCTCACAGCTTTCTGACAGGAGCATGGCTTTACTGAGAAGGGCCTGGCTTAAATAGAATAGAATAATAACAACCTGGTGGCCGGAAACCCCGGCCACCATTTTATCCCTCTAAATATGATTTCTTATATAGCTCGCCGGATCCTCTTTCTAATTCCAATACTCATTGCGGCTTCAATAATTGTATTTCTTATCGGACACAGCATGCCCGGTGATCCGGCTTCAATACTGCTAGGAACCGAGGCGGCCGATCCGGCAAAACTGGAAAGTGCCCGGCGACAGCTGGGGCTTGACGAACCACTCTACGCCCAGTACTTCAACTGGATAACCGGCGTCGCCCGGGGCGATATGGGGATTTCGTTAAGGACGGAAAAACCCATATCTAAACTAATACTAAACAGGTTCCCCTATACTTTAGAGCTCGCAATTTACGCTCTGGTTATGGCGCTAATTATTGCCATACCGCTGGGAATTCTCTCCGCCGCGCTGGACTCGAGACTGCTTGAATGGGTCGTCCAAATGATAATGCTCGCAGGAATGTCGATCCCCGCCTTCTGGAGCGGTATAGTTGCCATACTGTTTTTCAGTGTATATCTGGACATATTTCCCCTGGTCAACTTTCCCCATATCTGGGAAGCCCCGGCCCAAAATCTGTTTAGCCTCTTCCTGCCTGCACTTGTTCTGGCAATACCAAATGCCGCAGTGTTTACCAGGATGGCAAGATCGTCGAGCCTGGAGAGTCTACAGGAAGATTACATAAGAACGGCCCGGGCAAAAGGGTTATCCGAGACCCGGGTATTATTCAAGCACCTCCTAAAAAACGCCCTTATCCCCCTGGTCACCTTAATCGGTATAAGAATGGGTTACCTCCTGGGAGGCTCGGTGATAATAGAACAGGTATTTTCCATACCGGGTCTGGGAAGACTGGGGGTACAGGCAATATTTCAGAGAGACTATCCGGTATTTCAGTCCATGGTTCTGATTATTACGACTTCGTTCGTAATCATTAACCTTATTGTGGACGTTCTTTACGCCTATATCGACCCAAGGATCAGGTATTCATGAGCGAATTCAGAAGACGGTTAAGCGGTTATTTAGAGGCGAGCAGGAGAACCCTGGTCAACAACAAGAAGGGCCTGTTCGGCTTCCTGCTACTCACTTTAGTGGTGATCGGAGCAGTTTTTGCACCTTTTATCACCCCCTACGAGCCAACCGGAATGAATATTCTAGATAAACTTAAAGGCCCTTCTTCCGCTCATCCTCTGGGGACCGATAGATTCGGCCGAGACCTGTTAACAAGGATTCTATATGGAGTCAGAACTACTCTGAGAATATCCGCAACTTCAGTTTTTCTGTCAGCACTGGTAGGGAGCTTCATCGGAATTCTTGCAGCTTATCTTGGCGGAGCAGTGGATACGTTAATAATGAGGGGTATGGATATTCTGTTCGCAATACCTATACTGCTTCTGGCTATAGCTATTGCCGCAATAGTCCGGTCAGGAACACTCGGCGCGATACTTGCAATAGGAATAGTTTACGTGCCCATCTTTGCCAGGACATCCAGGGGGCCGACGTTATCAGTCAAGGAACAGAGCTATATAGAAGCTGCCAATGCCAGCGGGCGGGGGAACCTAACGATAATCGGACGTCACGTGGTGCCAAACGTGGCAGCACCCATATTCGTCCAGATCACGATAAATCTGGCTGCAGCGATAATAGTCGAGTCTTCACTTAGTTTTCTCGGCCTGGGACCGACGCCTCCGACGCCTTCGCTCGGCGTAATGATAAGTAACGGCAGGAATTACCTGAGGTTGAGTCCCTGGACCATTCTCGTCCCGGGCCTGGCAATCAGCACGATAATTCTCGGATTTAACCTGCTGGGTGACGCTCTTAGAGAGACAATAGATCCCAAGTTTCGCGGTACTCGGGGAACTGGGTAATCTGCAGTTTGGTTTCAATTAATTGAACTTAAAACAGCCGATCGTCTCCGGGAGAATTCGGGGGGTCGGGGGATTTTGGTAAAAGGAAGAACTGGAGTTAAGATAATCGATGAAAACAGAATCAAGAAATCAAAATGCGAAGAACCTGCACGAGAAAGACACCCGGGAGGTCCTCCGGATAATAAACCAGGAGGATAGCTCCGTGGCCGACGCAGTAGGAAAGGCGCTCCGAGATATCGAACTGGCTGTAGAAAGATTCGTGGATTCGTTCAGAAAAGGGGGGCGAATATTATACGTAGGAGCCGGAACAAGCGGACGGATCGGCGTACTTGACGCCGCCGAAATACCACCGACTTTCGGTGTTCCGGAAGGAAGAGTAATAGCCGAGATAGCTGGAGGAAAAGAAGCGATAACTTCGGCTCGAGAGGGGTCCGAGGACGATCGCGAGTCGGGAGCAACTCGGGCAAAAAAGAAAAAAATAGAGGAAAATGATTTCGCCGTTGGAATTTCCGCCAGCGGCAGGACCCCGTTCGTCCTCGGTTACCTGGGAGCAGCAAGTAAAGCCGGAGCCGATACGGCCGGGATCACTAATAACCCGGATACCCAGCTCGAAAAGGCTTCTGATATCACGATAGTTGCGGAAACGGGGCCGGAAGTGATAGCCGGTTCGACCCGAATGAAGGCTGGAACGGCGCAGAAAATGGTGCTAAACATGATTTCAACGGCGGCAACGATCCGCCTGGGAAAAGTATACGATAACCTGATGGTCGACGTAGTGGCGTCAAACGAGAAGCTAAAAGTCAGGGCCAGGAATATAGTCGAGGAACTCACGGAAGCCGGGAGGGGCGAGATAAATGCAATTCTCAAAGAAACGGGATACGAGGTAAAACCAGCGATACTTGCCCTCAGGTCAGACTTAACCGTCACCCAAGCCAGGAACATCCTCGACAGAAATGACGGCCACCTGGAACTGGCACTCGAGGAGGTCGAGGGTCGATGAAGGTTATTGGATTGATCTCAGGAACCTCCATGGACGGAATCACCGCAGCACTGGTCGATATATCCGGGGAGGACGAGCTAAAAGTAGATCTGTTACAATACAAAACAAAGCCCTATCCGGACGAACTGAAGAACCTGTTAATGAATCTTACCGAGGGCGGTAACGTGGAAAGCCTTTGCCGGGCAAACTTTAAAGTGGGAGAACAATTCGCGAAGGCGGCACAAGAGATCATCGAATCCTCGGGGAGAAACCCCAAACTAATAGGTTCTCACGGTCAAACTGTCTGCCACCTTCCGCCGGCGGACGACCGCGAGGAGACCTTCACTCTCCAGATCGGCGAACCGGATGTGGTTGCGGAAAGAACCGGTATCAAGACAGTAGCTGACTTCAGGGTTAGGGACATAGCGGCCGGTGGGGGGGGAGCTCCGTTGATACCCTACGTAGATTTCAAGCTATTCCAGTCGGATTGCACACACAGGGCTTCGATAAATCTCGGAGGTATAGCAAACGTTACTTACCTGCCAGCAGGAGGAACACTCGACGACGTAATCGCATTCGACACCGGACCGGCAAATATGATTCTGGATCAACTGGTCAGGGACCTCACGGGCGGTGAGAAGGAATTCGACCGGGGCGGAAATATGGCCAGCCGAGGGATGGTCCGGGATGATTTGCTATCCTGGTTGATGGACCATCCGTTTATCGAAAAACCTCCACCAAAAACGACGGGAAGAAAACACTTTGGGAAGAAATTTTCGCAGAGGGTTCTCCAGAAGGGCAGGGAGCTCGAGTTAAAGGATCGAGACCTGCTGGCTACCGTGACCGCCTTCTCGGCGGAATCACTCATCTACAATATGGACAAACATCTGGGCCCTATTGACGAACTGATAATTGCCGGAGGAGGGACAAAAAATGACGCGCTCGTGGGCGAACTTACGGATAGAACCGATCAACCGATAAAAACCACCGGGAATTTTGGGATACCGGCGGAAGCAAAGGAAGCTCTTGGGTTCGCGATACTGGCTTACGAAACCCATCATGGCAGGCCCTCCAACGTCCCGGGAGCGACAGGTGCCAGAAAATTAGTTCAACTGGGCAAGATTTCACCGGCAGGAGGAGAAAAAAGTGAAAATTAGTCCCACGTTCGACAGGGTAGATGACCTCATCGAGGAGGAGCTCGAAGAGGGAACTTTTCCCGGAGGAGTCCTGCTGATTCGGGAGACAGAGAGCGTTTTAAAACACGAGTACTACGGGCTTAAGTCCGAAAACCCTTCTCCAGAGGCAGTGGAACCGGGTACGATATTCGACCTCGCCTCGCTAACCAAAGTCGTCGTTACAACCACGCTGACTCTCCAGCTAGTAGAGTCCGGGGTATGGAGTCTGACCGATCCAGTATCGGATTACCTCGACGAATTCTCCAACCGGGAGGTCACTTTAAAAGATCTTCTTACCCACACCTCGGGACTGATGCCATGGACCGACCTTTTTTCCGGTACTGCTGACAGAGAAGGGGCACTGGAAAGGCTATTCACCGACAGATGGCCAATTCTGGAACCGATCCTACCACCCAGAGATAAAGTAATTTACAGCGATCTCAACTTCATCCTTCTCGGACTAGCAATAGAGAGGGTAAAGGGAGAAAGCCTGGACGATCTCTCCCGAGAGAAAATCTTTCGCGCACTTGGGATGGAGGATACCGGGTTCAACCCTTCCGCCACACTAATGGAACGGATAGCCCCAACCGAAGACTCTCCGACGCGAGGGGAGATTATCCGAGGGCAGGTCCACGACGAGAATTGCCATGCTCTTGGAGGTGTTAGTGGACACGCCGGTCTGTTTGGCCCTGCAAAAGATCTGGGTAACTTCGTAGCGTCACTTTTAAACCGAGGAAGCTTCAAAGGGAAAAGGATACTCGGAAGCGCCACCGTCGATCTGCTGGGGCGTAACTTCACTAAGGGTCTCGGAGACCGACGGACTCTTGGGTGGCAATTACAGGGCAAGGATGCCGACTCGGCGGGGAACCTCCTATCTCCCGAGTCATTCGGACACACTGGTTTTACCGGTGGTTCCATCTGGATCGACCCCGCGCATAACCTGGGAACGGTATTTTTGACAAACAGAGTTCACCCTGATAGAAACAGAGGAAAAGATAGAATCGGGGACTTCAGGGGGAGACTTCACAATACGATAATTGGTGAAATCCATGAGTAACTTAACCATAGAAGGCGGCAACGTGCTATTCCCCAAAAGGGGGGAAATTGAACAAACCAATATAACAGTGAAAGCTGGAAGAATAGAGTCTATCGGTGCGGAGCCAGCCCCTGAAACCGACACTCGACTGGTCGCGGAAAACCATTACGTAGCTCCGGGTTTCATTGATCTGCAGGTCAATGGCGCTGCAGGAGTTGATTTTCTGACCTGTGACGCTTTCGGACCGGGACAGGTGGGTGAATTTTTGTTGAGCCACGGCACGACGTCTTTTTTGGGAACTATAATAACTAACCCGATAGAAACCATGAACGACGCAATAGGAACACTTACCCGGTCAAACGCTACAAATATGCTCGGGCTCCACGTCGAAGGGCCTTTCCTGTCTCCCGAGAAACGAGGCACTCACAACCAAAGTTATCTGCTGGAACCGGACGACGACGCTTTTAAGGCAATCACCGAGGGTTTCGAAGAAGAGATAAAGCTCTTCACCTTCGCCCCGGAAGTTAAGCGAGCGGAGCAGTTATTGAAGAGGATAAATACCATTGGAGCCGTCCCCTCCATAGGCCACTCCGGGGCAAGCTACGAAGAAACTATTTCTTTTATCGACAGGGGTATCTCGTCTTTCACCCACCTATTCAACGGTATGAAAGGGTTCCACCATAGAGAACCGGGCACGGTGGGAGCGGCGCTTAACTCGAATACCTTCGCCGGTTTGATCGCGGACGGGCTCCACCTGTCCCCGGGGGCGGTAAAGCTAGCAGATAGGGCAAAAGGGACGGGAAAAATATGTCTCGTTACCGACGCCATAGCTGCTGCTGGAATGGAGGACGGCAGATACATCCTGGGCGACCAGGAGATTTTCGTAGAGGAAGGTTTAGCCAGGCTAGACAATGGAACGATCGCGGGCAGTACGCTTACACTTGAAAAAGCGGTGAAAAACTACATGGAGTTCACGGGCGTTGGGCTCCTGGACGCGATTCGGACGGTAACACTAAACCCTGCCAGGCTCCTAAGCATGGAGGAAGAAATAGGCACCATCGGTGAAGCGTCTAAAGCAGACCTGGTTGTACTGGATCAAAGTCTCGATGTAAAATATACAATAATCGGTGGGGAGGTAGTTTACAAAAGTGAAAATAATAGTCGAGCCTAGATACGAGGAAGTTTCGAAAAGTGCAGCCCGGATTATTGCCCGGGAGATAATTTCCAAAACTGATCCAGTTCTCGGCCTGCCAACAGGCGATACCCCAAAACGGACTTACGAGCTACTCGTGGAGTATTACCGGGATGGATTGGTGGATTTTTCTTCCGTAACTACCTTCAACCTAGACGAGTACTACCCCATATCGAAGGACGACCCGAAAAGCTTCGCTCGCTACATGGAAGATCGGCTCTTTACCCAGGTAAACCTGGCCAGAGATAGTATTAACTTTCCAGACAGCACAATTGCGGAAAATGAAATTGAGCAGTACTGTGAAAAGTACGAAAGAAAAATCTCCGAGGCCGGAGGAATCGATCTTTTAATTCTGGGAATCGGTCAGAACGGCCACATAGGGTTCAACGAGCCCGGCGTCAACTTCGGAACAAGGACCCGACTGGTAGATCTCAGGAAGGAAACTCTGGAGGCAAATTTCGAAAACCCGGCCGAAGCTCCAAAGAGAGCTCTAACCATGGGGATAAAGTCAATAATGAGAGCCAGGAAATTACTGCTCCTGGCGAATGGAAAGCGAAAGAGTACGCCTATAAAGAAATCCCTTACTGGACCTATAACAACGGATTGGCCGGCATCGGTCCTGCAGCTACATCCTGACCTTACCGTTATACTTGATGAAGACGCCAGCAGGGAACTCGAAGATCAACGAGGTGGATCCGCTGGAAATTAAGCGATTCAACCTGTACAAACCGGTTCTGGAGATGGAAACTCCGTTTGTTACTTCACTGAGGGAAGTTGGCTCCCTGAAAACGATTCTCGTCGAGGTCGAGACTAAAGACGGAACCACGGGGTGGGGAGAAGCACCAATTTCTCCTCCGGTAACGGGAGAGACTCCCGGGAGTGTGGTTGGCGCAATGGACATGATTCTCCCGAACTTGATCGGGGCTAATCCCGGGGATCGAGAAAAAATCCATGCAATCATGGACAGGTTAATTGAGGGCAACACCGCGGCCAAGGCCTCAGTAGACATCGCCCTCCACGACCTGCTGGGTAGACTATGGGGCGTCCCGGTCTGGAAAATTCTTGGCGGGTCTCGTTCCAGGGAACTCAGCACTGATTACACGGTCGTTTTGGGGATCCGGATGAAATGGCTAAAAAAGCTTCTAACCTGGTTTCCGAAGGCTTTAACGTTCTGAAGATCAAGCTGGGGGAAAACGTCGATCTCGACCTCGAAAGGTTAGAGGAAATTAACGGGGCTTTCGGAGATAGAATAAAGTTACGAATCGACGCGAATCAGGGCTGGTCAAGGACTGAAGCCCTTTTATTCATGAGTCAGCTAGATCGTGAAAATGTACAGTTCGTGGAACAGCCCATAGCGGCAGACGATTTAGAAGGTATGCGGTACTTGAGAGACAATGCCGGCGTTCCTATTCTGGCCGACGAGAGCGTACACGGTCCGGAGAGTGCTCTCGGCCTCATTCGACGGGGAGCGGCGGACTTCCTCAACATAAAGCTATCCAAGTGCGGGGGGTTTTGACCGGCTTTAAAGGTCGCGGACATTGCTGAATCCGCCCACGTTTCCTGCATGGTCGGAGGAATGAGTTCCACCGACCTACTGGCAACCGCGGCATCTCACCTGGCCGCCGGGCGTGAGATCGTCAGTTTTCGCGATCTGGACATGGGAACGCAGCTAACCAGGCCCATTATCGTTAAAGGCGGGAGCCACCTTAGAGGCAATAAAAGGGTACTATCTCGGGGGAACGGACTGGGGATAGAACGAATCGACCGAGAAGTCATTGGCTCACCGGTAAAGACTTACGAAACCTAAAACTTTCAAATAGTAATCCTCATTTCTCTAGCTCACCTTACCCACCCACTGAATAACAGTCGGACTTAGGTTATAATGATTTTCCATTATCGGAGAGAAGTGGACCATTTGTATCCACTCGAACGTTACTACAAACAGGGAGGTAAAAAGTGGGTAAAGAAAT
>JAGXLB010000282.1 GCA_018334915.1 Candidatus Bipolaricaulota bacterium | reverse complement strand
GGCCGGTGCTGGAGACGACTTTGGCTTAGCCGTCTCTGGTTTCTTCGGATTTTCAAGTTCAGGTAACTCCGCTTTTTCCGATTGTAACGGTTCTTTATTTTTGGTCTCCTTATTTACCTGAGGGTTGCCTTCCTTATCACCCAAAATCGCAAGGATCTTAGCCTGAAGGCTAGCTCCGCTGTGTAAGGTACTTAAATCCAATACGAGGTCATTTTTAGGGTCTCTTGCCCCAAAAAAGATTCTTCCCCGGTCGAACTGTACGTCTAGCTTCACCGAATGTTGGCTGAGTTTTTCGAATAGTTCGAAGGAGTTGGGAGAAACTAACTGGGTCAAACTTTCTAGATCCCCAACCCTGGCCAGGGAGAGCAACCTTCCGTTTTCCCCGCGTTTTACTTCCATTGTAATCTCATCCCGACCAATGAACGAAAATATTGCATCACCCAAAGTCATGTCTATAACGCTCTGTTCTGACAGTGCTGAGAAAGACGTTAGTATAAGTAGAGAACAGAGAATTGTTATAGTAGCAAACCCCCGCCTGCTTAAGTGTTTCATATTACCCATCTCCTTAAAAATTAGAAAAAGAGTCCAGCAAGCCCGGTTTATCCGGGCTTGCTGGATAAATGTGATGAACAAAAACTGGCTTAAAAGTTCGTGAGTGCCCACAAATCCTGGTAAGTGGACCCGGAAAGTGAGCTGATGTTCAGCTGAGTGTTCAATACACTGCCGTTTCCACTAAACGAGCTACTCCCACTAACTTCGCCACCGAGCCACAGGTATTGAGTGTAGGCTTTGGTGTTTATGATCGACGAAACAATTTTCACGTCCTCGCCTTCAGCTGTCATCGAGCCGCCGAGGTAATCGGACCCTTCAGAGCCGGGCACTGGTCCTTCTTCTACCAAACCATACGCATAGTTGAGCGTGGCTCCGGCATAGTTATTAGCGTCAGGAGTGGCCATAATCATTGTCTGCGCTGAACCACAGTCGTCAAAGGCAAAAATTCCCACACCGCTATCTGCTAACGAAACTACACCAAGTGCTAAAACTAAACCAATTGCTACTACTAATGCTTTTTTCATTTTCAAAACCTCCTTTGGTTTCGAATTGTTGATTTGTAATACCTTGCAGCTCAGCCATCCGCTCGGGATCTGTAGCTTTGCCGCCCCGGACTTTCGTCCGGTTTGCCTTTAGGCACCTCTTGTACTGCACCTTTGCAGTACAATTACTTCATTACTGCCGTGCCAAAGCTTTTTCCTGTCTGTCTCGCTTGGCGACGATCACCTCCGTGGTTTAAGAACTTTTTGCGAAGGAGCGTTTTGCTCCCCCGTTATTTAGCGAATGTTGAACTCCGAGAGCCCTGTCCAGCTGGTTCTCATTGACAAACCCCTCATCAAGCATTATTTCGCCCAACCTTTTATCTTTTTTTTCGTTTCGCTGAATGTCGATAGCCCGGTGCAATTGACTCGTATTTATTGCGTTCATGTCTTTGAGGAGCTCGCCCAGCTTCCTGTCGGATTCGAAGTATTGCTCCAGAATCGAGATAAGAGCAGAACTTTTACTTCGCCTTTCTATTTGGGCGAGCTTTTTCACTTTGTCGAGAAGATACCGATCCTCTTTTTGGTAGTAGATTGATATTTGCATAGCTACACCTCTCCAACCGACAATAACTTTCTATATTTAAGAAAGAAAAATATTTCCAGTAGGTCCGATCTTCGGACGAGCTTTGTATACTGGTTGAGGGCGAGGACGAGATCTCGGAAAGCCAGCTCAAAAGAAATAAAAAGGTAAATTAGAGTGAAGGGAAAGATTTTCTTGCCGGACAGAAAAGTACCTATTCTGCCAGGAATAGACAGTAAGGCAGTAAATGCGTGGTGTTTTTTCCATTCTGTTGGCGCGGGATGGATATTCATTTTTTATCTCCTTTATTCTTTCATGAAACCATGTTTATATTTTTCAGCTTGAAGACGAGTAAATCGGCAAACCTTTCTCCTTCTAAGTGTGAGTGTGAGGTTGAATTATTTAATTTGTTTTGATACGGATTATTGCCTTTGGTAGAAGGTTTTTCGGGATTGTTTTTATTGCTTTCTAACGTAATCTTTTGATTGGAAGGGTTGGTAACGGCGCAGGCTTGATATTCATTTACCCAAGAGTTATTATAAGAATCACCAAAGGGGCATCTAAGTAAAGAAATTTCTTCCCATTCTGTTGGCGCGGGATGGATAAGTTTCATCTTAGATGCCCCTTAGTGTTTTTAACACCTTCACTTTTGCCTTACTGTTTACATTTCTATAAGTAAAAATTTTCCTAAAAGATGTTTTTAGGGATTTGCCCACGGATTGTGGTATTGAAAATAAAAATAATAGAAGAGAAAATATGCGATACCCGAAAAGAAATATCGAGTTCCGAAGATCCTCCTTTATCCTACATTTTTGAACCGAAGACAAATCAACATCCCCCTTGCCTCCGGCAACCCAGCCATCCGTTTCGGATCTGTGGCTTTGCGTCCCCGAGTCTCCTCGGGTTTGCTTTTTTTCAGAGATCAATAGACTAATTCTGAGTATATACCAAGTAGACAGATATGTCAAGGCCAAAATAAGTATAGTACATAAATTTGTAATAAGTATATATACCACTGCAAATGTAACCTAATAAGGTTTAGGCAGGTATATAAGTCAGTATTACATGCTTAGAACATTTGATAACAGGAGAAAAGAGGAGGATAGAGTTTGAAACTCTTCAATCCTTAAAATAACATAAGCGGCAAAACAGGGACATCGAAACGCAACCTTTTTTCTGCTACAAAATTTACCTTTCCTCAATCCCCCCTCTTCTATAGAAAACTAGCTTATTTTGCCCGTATTCGCTTTCCTTGATTTTAGCCAGGTTCCCGTAGCTACGGGCCAGGTCGTTCTTAAAGAAGACCTCTACAGCCACCAGTCCTCTATTCTTAGCCACTTTATTCCTACCAAGTTGGTTTAACGTATTTCCTTCTAAACCTTGATCGTAGGGAGGGCCAATGAAAATTAGATCGAACCGTCTGTCACGGCGATCAAACTTGTCAAGAGCTTCCTCTGT
>JAGXLB010000281.1 GCA_018334915.1 Candidatus Bipolaricaulota bacterium | reverse complement strand
TTCCCATTAAGCCAACCGATACTATAAGAGTTGACCTGATTATTGAAGTTAGTGACAATAAAGGTTACAAGTCAAGAACCCCGACCTAAGAAATGGGGTTTGAAAAAAAACATATTAACGACAGGACGTTTAACTTAACAACCGAAAATTGACCCAGCACTCAATTGAGGAGATTAACTTGGGCAAATCAAACAAAAGCTTTCTTGTTTACTTTACCCAGCAGGTTAAGCTTGCGATAATTTCACCAAGGTCCGTGTCTCAATTGATTGCTGGACAAAACCAGCCGATTCATCCCCGCAGCAAGCTGCGAGGCTTTCTCGGCAAGTTTTGGTAAATGTTGGCTCACAGAAATGCTGCTAAGGGGGAAAGCGATGGCTAGAGTCAATCATAAAACATACATTAATCTTATTTTGGCTTTCGGGTTGTTTCTCGGTTTAGTCTTCTCCTTTCTCCTGGTGGTAGCGCAAGGTTCAGAGGTACCAAATTTTGCTTGCGGTGGCTACTATCCCTTTTCTAAAGGGTTCCAATGGAGATATATTTTTAAAGTCAACCACACTGGTAGGGATGAAGCAAGCTATATTCTGACAGTAAGCAATAATTCAAAAGGAAAACTATCCGGGGATCCCACGTTGAATCAAGGAATTAGCCTTAAAGATCCTGAAAATCCGGGAAAGGACCTGGGTAACTACCGGAGGATTTTGCTGTTTGATGAAAACAAGGTGATGGAAATCACCCCTGGCAATCGAACCGATCAGTCCGCGGTAAAGACGCTATTACTCTGCCCACCAAAAGAAGGAAAAAACTGGCAGACAAAGGATAAGATAGAGTTCGATTTCTTCGAAGAAAAAAGCCTTCTCGAAATTCAACTTGATTACAGAATCAAACGATCTGGGCACGAAATATCTGTCCGGTCCGGGGAATACGGAAAATCAATCCAAGTAGTTGCTAGCGGCGGAAAAACCGTCGAGTTCAACCGGTCAAAGTTTACGGTACGTTTCAAAGAAACTTCCTGGTATTCCCCCAAAGTCGGGCTTATCAAGGAAAAATTGGTGAAAAAAGTCCTAAAAGGCCCAAGTGACAGTTCCAACCAGGAGTTGTATCGAGTAGAGAAAGAATTGACACTAGAGGAATATGGGGAAAAATTTTAAGAGAAGCTTTGTTTTAGTTTCTCTTTTGGCCACCTTTAATTTTGTAAACGTCCTATAATTTGAATGCCCTCAATGGATTTTAAAGAACCATTCAGTTCACTACCAGTATTCTAACCTTGCCGTTCCCCTCATGTAATGATTCCAGTGCCTTGCCGATTATCGCTCCTCCACACTTTGTTCTATCCTCGCAGACCATAGCAAAGCCAGCTTTTGAAGAGGTGGTAAGTAGGTCACCGGGATGTATGGGTCCGTTTTCAGTAGTCGCCTTTACTGGCACCGTACCCATCAGAGCCATAGCTACTTTACTTTTAGATTCATTAGTGGATAGAGTCACACCCGGCTCCGTTGATACTATCCCGGCAGCTAGGGCAGAGTAGGGTTTCTGGCTTTTTCTATAATGGTTGGGGTTACTTGGGTCTAGGGATAATACATCTCCCGGTTCTACCGCCTCAGTTGCCTTTACCGTCTCGGCGAGGTCTGCGTTGCCCGATGCGAAGCCCTGGCCGCGGAAGTCTTTATCGGCGAGTACGTCTCCCTTTTTGGTCACCCGGAAGACGGCAGAGGTATTCGCCAGAGATTGGTCGAATTTCACCTCTTCAAGCGGGACTTCCTCAGTTAGCTTGCCAGCAGGATCTTAATTTTACCTTCCCCTTCTTCCAGATATTCCAGTGCTTTACCGATGATTGACCCCGTGCATCTAGCTGTATCATTACAAACCATTACACGTCCGGGATCGGACGACGTAGTAAGTAAATCTCCCGGCTTTATCGGTCCGTTTTCTGTCGTCGCTTTGACCGGTACTGTGCCCATGAGAGCCATTATTGCTTTGGCCGATGTATCGTCGTTGCCGAGAGTCATACCCGGTTGGGTGGAGACCACGCCTGCTGCCATGTTAGAGTAGGGTTTCTGGGATTTTCTGTAGTGTTTGGGCTCTGTCGGGTCGAGTGCCAGTACGTCTCCGGGTTCTACCTCTTCTGTTACTTTTACCTTTTCGGCAAGGTCGGCGTAACCGGAGCTAAAACCCTCACCATAATATGTTCCATCAGCGTAAACCATCCCTCCTTTGGTTACTCTAAAGACGGCCTCTGTATCACTGGTTATTTCGGGGGGTTGAATATCCATGATGGCTCGGTCCACTACGTTATATCCTGCAGGCATTCCATCAGGTAAAGAGTACCAGGCCTCGGAAATGTCGTCCGGCTGATTTGGTCCCCAGCCGAAATTCAGGTGGTATTTACCAGTATCCTTGTATCCATCAGCTACAATGTAGTGTCCTGAAACTTTTTCTCCATCTTTGACTTCTTCAATATTCAGCAAAGCAGGAAATCCTCTTCTCATGTCAAATTCCAATTCATCGTAAAAGGTATTGTTGTCTGAAGTTAATTCCTCTGCATTTTGATATCCCAATTTACCCTCAAAATATTCCGTTCCAACATAAGAACTTGTCGAGGCGTCACTGTATTGTGCTTCTAGAATTATGCTAAGGGCGAACAAGAGATCGGAAACTTCTTGTTCGCTTCCCGAATAATCTATGTTTGATAGTCGTGAGTTTAATTCCGAAAAAGAAGAGAAGTTCAACTCCTGATGGTCGCTATCTATTTGAATTACCCTTTCTCCCTTTCCATCTCCGGGGTTATACCTGGAGGTGAATTCATCGGAATCGTCGAAACTTATCGAATTGGGATATTCCCAGTAGTTCACGATTTGACCAAATGCTACTGGTCCACATCCTACCAGGACTCTACCGTCCGTTGATCCTCCCGTCCAGGTATCGTCTTCGTACCTCTTCCCTGGTTCCGTATTCGGATCATCAGGAAAACTATCATTGTAATACCCTGATATTCCTTGATTCCAGGTAGTGTCCAACCAGGGCCCCCAGATATTTTCAGCTGCCAGTTTCTTGATTGAGTCCGTATCACTTTGTTT
>JAGXLB010000081.1 GCA_018334915.1 Candidatus Bipolaricaulota bacterium | reverse complement strand
TGTACATCGTATAGGAGAGTCTCTTTGAACTCTATAGTTTGGCCCTCTCCCTGCTCGATATATTCTTCAATATCCTTTTCTCCGTCACCGGCGAACTGGTTGAAAAGCCAATCTCTGAAAATTACCTTGAAGTCTTCGTTGCTTGTATTCTTGTTATAGAACTCTGTGTCGATATCAATGATCTCGACCATTTCCTCATCCATTATCTCCTCAAACTTCATCTTTGCCTTCTCCGGTGGGTTGACTTCAACTATGTTACGGAGGGCGGCATTACGATTTAGCTTTTTCTGCAACCTATCTACAAACATCTTAGTATCCTCGTCAAAATCGTAACCGAAGAGTTCATTTAACCTCTCGATTATTAACGAAAGGGGGTCTTTTTCCTCCTCCTTTTTTCTCTTGTACTTTGTCCTATGCTGTGGACCCATATCCGAATCGTCGCTTTCCGGCTCTATGCTGCCACTTGAGATCTCCTGTACTCGATATGAATCGATGTCTACGTATTGTTTAACTTCGTAGGGAAGTTCGCTTTTATCAACGGGTAGTTTCCGGTACAGGAACCTGGCAAATTGGTAGAGCTTGTCCAGTTCTTCGTCTTGAAAGGAAATTACCTGTAATAAAAACGAGTAGAGTTGAATAAAGCTCTTCAACTCGCTTCTAAATTCGTCCTGCTCTTCTAAGTCAATGTCTTCGTAGCGGTTAACCACAGGATCTACAGCCGAGTGAAGTTCCTCGACGGAAGCCTCGCCGGGATACCAAAGATCGGCAAACCTGTCTAGCTCTTCATCCGTAAATAGGTGAAAATCCCTTAGTTGTTGTTCCAGTTCGTAGAGTAAATTTGGGTCCGTTCCCTCTTTTAGGCGGGACTTGGTATAAAACCTGCTGAATGCCTGCTGTATGTTTTCCGGATCGTTTTTAAAGTCCAAAACCATAGTATCTTCTTTATGGGGGTGTATCCGGTTTAGCCGGGAAATAGTCTGGACCGCCTTAACTCCTCCAAGGATTTTGTCCACGTACATTGTGTGAAGAAGTGGTTCGTCAAACCCTGTCTGAAACTTTTCTGCCACGACCAAGAACCTGTAGTCCTTATCCGTGTTGGAAAAGGCATCTTCTATTGGCTCATCTAAATGATGGTTCATGTCACCTTCTGAGTATTCCACACCGTCTACCTCTTTGGTCCCGGAAAAAGCCACTAACGCCTTGCAGGGGATGTCGTTTTCCTCAATGTATCTGTCGAATGCCTGCTTGTAGCGGATCGCTTGCTGGCGGGAGCTCGTCACTACCATCGCCCTGGCCTCTCCTCTAATCTTTTCCGCAACGTTTTCCTGGAAGTGCTCGACCATGATCTCCGATTTCTTGGAGACAGCTTTAGGGTGCTGATAGACGAACTTTTTTAGTAACCTGCTTGCCTTCGATGATTCGTACTCCGGATCGTCTTCTATGGTCTTTAACAGGTTGAAGTACTCGGTGTAGGAGGTGTAGTTCTGTAAGGGGTCTAATATGAAGCCTTCCTCTATCGCCTGGCGCATGCTGTAGAGGCTAAACGGTTCGTAGGAACCGTCGGGCTGTTTGTCGCCAAATATCTCCAGCGTCCGCTCCTTCGGGGTGGCGGTAAAGGCAAATGAGCTCGCATTATCCAGTTTGGCACGTTTTTGGATGCTTGCATTTATTTGATCCTGGAGGTCGTCGCCTTCGATGTCCGACTCGTCAAGAGACAGTACCTCGTTCATTTTCTCCCGCATTTTACCAGTCTGAGAGGAGTGAGCCTCCTCGATAATAATTGCAAAACTTTGGCCGGGGATTTCCTGTATGTCTTCCACGATATAGGGGAATTTATGGAGGGTAGATACGACAATCTTCTTTCCTTGCTCAAGTGCCTTTCTTAGTTGGTCCGAGTGCTTGTCGATATTTGCTACCAAGCCCCGGGTCTTTTCAAACTGCCTTACATGGTATTGTAGTTGTTCGTCTAAATGTCTTCGGTCGGATATAACGATGACCGTATCGAAGATCAAATTGTCGTCCTCATCGTGCAAAGAGGTCAACTGGTGTGCCAGCCAGGAGATGGTAAAGGTCTTGCCACTACCGGTACTGTGCTGAATTAAATAGTTATTACCTACCCCGTTATGCTTGGCGTCTGAGAGAAGTTCCCTCACGGAATTTAGCTGATGGTATCGGGGGAATATCAGCTTCTGCTCGGGAATCCCATCTTCGTCTTCTGTTCTCTCCTCGAATTCATGGATGAAGTTCTCAACCAAACCCAGGACGCTATCCTTTGACAAAAGGTACTTCCAGAAATAGTTACTGCGATAGCCAGAAGGATTCGGGGGATTTCCTGCACCATTTTTATATCCCTTGTTGAAGGGAAGAAACTGAGTATTTTCTCCGTCTAGCTCTGTAGTCATGTAGACTTCTTCAGTGTCTACGGCAAAATGTGCCAGACACCTGTTGTAGGAGAAGAGTGGTTCTCGGGGATCCCTATCCCTTTTATATTGGCGCTTTGCGTCTTCGACCGTTTGGCCGGTTGGGGGGTTTTTTAGTTCAACCGTAAATATGGGTAAACCATTAAGAAATATCGTTAAATCAGGTGCTTGACGGCTGTCCTGTCTGTACTGGAGCTGTCTGATTACGGAGAATACGTTGGAATTATACTTTTTAACTAGATCCGGGTTTAACTCGTTAGCCGGCTTGAAAAACGCCATCTTGTTGAACCGACCCGCGGGCAAGCTAAACCCGTTACGCAACACGTCTATGGTACCCCGGCGAGATATCTGCAAATTTAACTTATCCAGAAATTCCCGTTCTGCCTTCTCCCCGTGGTAGTTCTTGAATCTCTCCCACTGGTCTGGTTGTGTTCCTTTCACGAACCGGAAGGCGTCCTCTGGGATTAAACAGAACTCCGTGTCGAAATCCTGTGAGGTCTTTTTCTCGAAACCTCCAGTTTTGTAATCGCCATATAGTGGTTCTGGTTGTTTTAGCTTCTCCCCGCTGCCTCCTTCGCTACCCGTTAAAATTTCAACAATTTCCTTTTCCAGCACCTGCTCTGAAACGTCCATGCTCATTAGACTTCACCCCGGACGTCTATTTTGCCGGTTACTGCCGCGGAGATGAGGGCAGTTCGGTATTCTTTTAGTTGTTTGATACTTTCCAAATTTTTTTGTACCACTCTGTCAATATTTGACAATTTGTCTTCTAAATATTTTACAATTTGTTCCTGTTTGTCTAGAGGGGGCAAAAACACTGGAAAGTTTTTAATAAATTTGCTGGGAACTCTTTTTTGCCCAGCTGAACCATGCATCATTCTTTCTCCAACTTTCCTGAAAAATCCTGAATTTGTTAGATATAATAAAAATTTGTTACTGGTTTTTTCATTTGGGCGGAGAACATGAAGTTCTGTCGTTCCAAACCCAATTCTATTTGTTAAATCTTTGGCCAGAGCCCCTTTTCCATTTTCAAAACAAGGCGTAATTTTGGCCACTAGAACATCGCCTTCTCTAAAATATGTGAAACCATCTTTCAACTCTCCGACGATTCCTGTTTCACTGGAATCTAAAATCTCTCCAAACCCAATATGTTCCATGGGAAGAAATGTTGCCTTTTTATCGAGAAGCGCCGCCGTTATTTCACTCTTATTGGGATTAATTTCACAACAGTGTTTTAGCTTTAAAACGTCCCAATTTTTTGGCTTCTTCATTAACCACTCTATCCCAGAATCTTCCATTTCAGTATCTTGACTTACTCCGTGGGTGATGGTTTTTGAAATAAGCGCCGTACGTTTCTCCTCAAGCAGATCAATCAGTTTTTCCTGTTTTTCGATCAGCCGGTCGATCTTGGAGGTCTCTCGGTCGAGGAAATTGACTATTATTTTCTGTTCTTCTTTTGGAGGGAGTATTTGGGGGAAGTTGCGAAAAAAATTATTTGGAACTCTTTTTTGCCCCGCCGCACCTTTCATCTCCCCTTCACCAATTTTTCTAAAAAAACTAGTTTTGGTTAAATAGAAGAAGAATCTATTATCTAATACTTGAGTAGGTCTCACAACTAAGAATTCCGTTGACCCAAAACCTAAGCCATTTTTTAGGTTGTTTGCTAACCCACCCTTTCCGTTTTCGAAACACGGGGTAATTTTCGCGATTAAAATGTCGTTTTCTTGGAAATTTGTGTAGCCATCATAAACATCTTCTATTTTTTTTGTTTCTTCCCGATTCAGACCGCCACTAGTAGATATCTTCTCCATCGGGATGAAGGTAACTTTGGTCTCCGGGTCTAAATCTCCTAGTTCACTTTTAGGTGGATTTATTTTTGAACAAAATTTTAGCTTTATGGTGTCCCAGTGAATAGGAATTTTACCTAACCATCTATTCTTGGAATCTTTGTATTTAGGGTATGGTTGAAAGTTGCTTTTGAGAGATGATTTCCTAGTGTTGTCTTTCGTTTGAGCTTTCATTCTGTCACTTCCTCGATCATATCCATAATCTCGCTTGTGACCTCTTTGATATCCGCCTCTATTTCCTCAAGTGGTCTTGGGGGTTCGTACTCGTAGAAGTACCTATTGAAGTTGATCTCGTAACCCACCTTGCCTAGTTTACCGTCCTGATCGTCGGTATAATCTTCATTTATCCAGGCGTCTTCTACGTAGGGCTTTACTTCTTCCTGGAAGTATTCCCGGACATCCCTATCCAACGGTACGTACTCATAATCTCGGAGGTCGGTATCGGATTCGGGCTCACCCTTCTTGTTTCTGCAGATCTCCGCGTCCTCATCCTTTTCGGATAACGCGTTGAAAATGTTACCCTTTACTGATTTCTTTAGATCCAAGCGGGCGCTTGACAGTGCTTTTTCCAATTCCATTCGAAACTTATTTCTCGACTTATATAGATCGTCCGGCATATCGTGGAGTGTTTTTAATATCTTCTCTTGCTTTTCCTCCCCACCGTCCTTTTTTGCCAGGTTCTTAAAGGCAAGTTCTTCTTTAATCCGCTCAACCCTCTCCGGTACTGCTTGATAGTTCTCCCGTAACGGCCTCTCGATACGAACTTTACGGTAGCCAAATTCATCGATTGGGTGAATCTGGGAGATCTCGGTTTCTGCGAAACTTTTGTAACTGTCGACGATCTTCTTTACTTGATCATCGGTGAATTCTCTTCTTTTGTCCCCTAGATTGTCCGACAAAAACGTCCAAAACTCTTCTCCGGAAGCATCTATTAGCTGGACTTTTCCTTCTCGTTCCGGAGATTTGTTGTTGCTTAGTATCCAGACGTATGTGGTTATCTTCGTGTTATAAAACATCTCCTTAGGCATACGGATCAACGCTTCCAGCCAGTCGTTTTCTAGTATCCAGCGGCGGATGTCGCACTCGTTTTTCGTGCTCATGCTTGGGTCGGATGTAAATAGCGGGGAGGCGTTAGTAATTACAGTAATTTTGCTTCCGCCCTTGGAGCTATCTATCATCTTGGAGAGCATGTGTTGGATGAAGAGAAGCTGGCCGTCGCTTGTGCTCGGGGTACCCGCACCAAAGCGTCCAGCAAAGCCTTTCTTCGCTTCGTTTTTTACATCCTCTTTAACGCTTTTCCAGTCCTTGCCGTAAGGGGGGTTAGCAATCATGTAGTCAAATTGATGATCAGGAAGTAAGTCATTTCGGAACGTGTTTCCGTATTGAATGTTCTCAGCAGCAGAGGATCCTTCCCCTTTTAAGTAAAGGTCCGATTTACAGATGGCATAGGTCTCCGGGTTGACTTCCTGGCCAAATAACTCCACTTCTACCTTTTCATTTATCTCTTCGATCTGTTCCTGGGCTTCGGTGAGCATACCTCCAGTACCACAACAGGGATCATAAACGGTGGTAACGGTATAGTTCTTATCCAAAGATTGTTTATCTCCTTCTATAAGTAACGTTCCCATAAGCCTCACTATGTCCCTTGGCGTAAAGTGTTCTCCCGGGTTTTCATCCAATGCTTCGTTAAATTTTCTTATTAGTTCCTCGAATATCGTTCCCATCTGGTGGTTTGGAACGCTGTCGGGATGCAGGTCAACCTCGGTGAAACGCTCGATTACTTGAAATAGGAGATCCGTCTCTTCTAGCCGGTCAATTGTCGTATCGAAGTTAAACTTGTTAAGAACGTCCCTCATATTCTTAGAGAAGGACTCCATATAATTCTTCAGGTTATCTCCGATATTGGCCGGGTCATCGAGTAGCTTTTCAAAGGTAAATTTAGAGGTGTTGTAAAACTCGTAGCCGGCTACCTTCTTTAGCTTAGGGCCGGGGTCGTCGAGTACATCTCCGTATTTCTCGTATGCCTCCAATACATCTTCTTTTGTAGGTTCAAGGACTTGATCCAACCGCCGCAGAACCGTTAGCGGCAAGATGACATCTTCATAATCGCCGCGTTTGAATTTATCTCTAATGAGATCTGCAGTATTCCAGATGAAGTTGGCTAATTCAGAATGATTGTTCAAATAAACGCACCTCTATAAATAGCTAATAATAATAGTTTTATTGTAATCTTTTTCTACTATTCTTGAACTCAAAATAGTTAATAAATAATCAATTTTGGATTACGTTTCAAAGTCTCTGCCAGCCGGTTCTAAGATTGGTTCCCATCTATTGTTCTCGCGATCTTCAGGAACAATATATTTGCTTTTGAATGATATATTTGTATAGTTATGCCTTATTGTATCTGCCAGATTGGTCATTTGTTCTGTATCCTTTTTTTCATAATTATCTGCAATGGAACAGGAATACGCTTGAATTTTCAGTTTGTCATTCTCTTGGAGTATAAATTCAAGAATATCAAACTCATTATCGTCTTTTTCACCTTTCTCTTTCTCAGGATCCACAAAAATCATACCATTAATGAAAAATTGAAAGTTTTCATTATCTCTTCTGATTCTATCAATTATAGATAACCCTTCGAACATCTCTCCTTTTTCTACTGTATTAACTCCCGTGTCCATTTTTTCTACCATCTTTTCGTAGATGTGGTTCAAATAAGGTTTAACTGTGTCATATTGAAGCAGTTTCGTTGGAAGCGCTAGCAATCCCCTAGTAAATGTTTTGTACAGTTGGTCAGGATAAGTGCTCCCGGGGAAATCTGATATTGTGGACTTCCACAGAACTTGATTGTCGAAATCATCCCATAATGTATCAAAGCTAGTTCTTTTAGATATTCTACTTAAGAATTTTTCCATAAATTGTTGCTCGTTTTTGTTTCGTTCCTCATCGATGGCTTTTATAGCCTCTGTTATGGCTTTGATAGTTGTTCCGTTTTCAATTCTAGCGTCTTTCGTCCAAGAGATTTCTGCTGCAAGTTTTTCCCTTAGATGCTTGGTGTGATTGATAATGGATAGTCTTGGGGAAATGTTTTCAATTATCCTGATAAGTTCTTCTAATTTGCTACTACCTTTTTTGAAGAAAACTCTTACATCAAAAGGTTTAACATTGGATTTCTGTAAAAATCCCCGAGGCTCTGCATAGTCTATATCTAGCAAGACACCTCGCAAAAACGGATAAGTTAATAAACCTTTTTTACTTTCTCTTTTATCTGTTAAATCATACTCAAGATCTATTACGTCTTTATCTGCTGGGAAGGAGAGTTGTTCTAAGTCAAAAACTTTTTTGAATTGGATATCTTTATTGAAAAGTTCTTGTGCTCTTGTCGTCCAAGAATCCGGTAATTGTATATCTTCATTGTCTTTATTTAATCCATCTATAGCTAATCTTTTAAATTCAGCATCACCATATTCATAATCCTCAAACCAATTAAGATCGAAGTTTTTGCTTATTATTAAACCTGCTAATATTTTTTCAAATATTTCACTAAACCACCTAACATGAGAGTCTTCATAGAACCTTTCTTTTAAATAATCAAGATTGTTTTCAATTAATTTTTCCTCATCGACGGAAAATTCTGGGTTATTTGCTCCCGTTTCTCTATAAAGGTGAGATGGCGATACGTCAAGTTGTACTGTACCAAAATAAAGAGCATCTCTTTGCACGTAATCGGCTTTATCTGCCAATTGTAAAAACTGATAACCGTCACTGCTTTTATCGACCATGTCCTTTAAGATTATCTGTAGATGTTCCTCTTTTAATCCCTCAATTTCTTCTTTAATTCTTACCCAATTATTGACTACAATATTGGCTGATAAGTACTTATAGAAGTCCTTAGCGTCTTCTTTTGAAAGTATTTTTTGCCAGATTTTATCTTTTCTGTCTTTATCCCAAGCCTCAAGTTCATCTAAGATATTGTATACTTTAGTCTTAACATAATTTTTTATCTCATTTTCTTTAGTACGATCACCTAAATTACTAGCTAGTAACAATGCCTTTTCAGTTGAATATGTAAAAGGTAAATGACCTGTGTGAAGGAATAGGGATGCTATTTTTAAGGGTAGCTGATATTTATTCTCAACTTTTGGGTCATCAATGATTTCGAGTAAGTTGTTGATTTGGTAAAATGTTCCCAAAGAATGTTCATATTTAGGGTAAACTCCCATTTCAAGTATGCTCGGGATTAACCCTAAATTGTTGATCTGCTTTAATCTTTGAAATAAACGGTAGAATTTAGACTCAATTTTTCTGAGTTCTTTTGTTTCTTCAATGATCCTATATAATGGATCTCTTCTAATACTATCACTTTCTTTCATGAAAGTAGCACCTAAAATATAATTTTGCGGATGACAGGCCCCACTATGTCTTTATTTGAAAATAAGTATGGTCACCTCAGAAATTTTGTCACTGCCAATTTTGCTCAATATAATCCATGGCTTGCTCCATGCTAAGTGGCCTGGAAGAAGTGCCGGAACGGACGTAAAATCTCTGGCCTTCGAAGTAGACCGGTTCTGGACTCGGTTCCACAGATACTATTGCTAGTGTTTTGTCCTCGATTTCCTCGAATTCGAGACGGACATACATCGAGGTGAAAGATTCTCCAAGCTTATCAGTAGTAACTTGATTGAGTGTTAATTCGAATTTATCCTTGCTATCGTTCATTAATTTGAGGTCCCGTTCTATTCCCTTAATATCTTTAGTCCCGTCTTCTACTCCTATTATCAAAGTTCCCCCATCCGAATTGGCAAATGCACAGATCTCTTTCACTATCTCTTCCTTTAGGGCCCTATTTGGTTGGTTTTGATGTACGTCGTAAATAAGGGTCTCTTTGAATTCTATCCTGGAATTTTCACCTTTTCTAATCAGTTCTTCTGTTGTAGCCACAGTGGGTCCTATGGGACTTGGAACTAGTGAATCCATAAAATCGTTAATAGCTTCAGAAATTATCTTTCTCCTATTGGCTAGGAAATATTCATAATTGTCAAGCTTCCATAATTCAGGATTCTCGGGAATAAACTGCTTGTCCAACGCTTCCGGGTGCTCTTCTTTTACTGCCGGTAGATAATTCTCTGGAAGCTTGTTCGAAAGCCTTTTATTTCCTTTTGGAGTGATAAAAGCCCGATTTGCAATCTCGTTAACCCTTTTGCGGGCCATGTAGTTTTTTGAGTTGTAAAGATTCCCGTATAACTGGGATTTCGGAAAAATGTGATGGGATTCTAAACGATAACTTCCTTTAAGAGGTGCGCCGGTTTTCCAGTCCACGGGATCATTGCTGCGAGATACAATTTTGAGCATGTTGTATAATTGTCTACTTCGCTTTCCGCGTCCATCTAGATCACCAGGTTGTAGTTCTATTCGTCCCCTGTCACTCTTAATCTCTTCCATTAGTTCCTCGGTTGGGTTTTCATTCGTCAAAAACGATATATCCTTTTCCAACTTGGTGTCTGTTGAGCCACCGTACCTTGACCACATAAGTGCGGCATATAACCATTTGAAGAATTTTCTTTTCTCTCTATCCGCTAGCTCTAAATCTTTTCTGTCTATGTAATATACGAAAGGAATCAGGGCGGCTGTCGTACTGATAAAGCTAGAGTCTTGTATATACGCTTCGTTCTGAAGGACATTTACTAGATAATCTAAGGTCTCCCCTAACCGGTTCCAAGTTTCTACAAGCTTTTCCTTTGGGGTAGCGTAAACTTTTTCATAAGTCATAGAGTTAGTTGTAATCGCAATTATACATTTCACGTAGAAATCTAAACCGAATTCAAAACCTTTATCGGCGAGCTCGCGTCGTTTTTTCTTAACTTCCCGACGGACATGAGGCCAATGGGCACTCATGTGAGCGAGAGCTAGCTCTGCCTCGCCTAATTCAGTACCCTGGTCATTCACGAGGTGAAATAAGTTTATTGATTGATGAACGTTTGCAGATTTAGGCAATTCTTGAACAGGCAAATGGTGTGAAGTTATATTCTCGATCTTTTTCAAATGATTCTGGTAACTTTGGGCTTTTTCTACAATTTCATTGCCAAAATCCTCTGCTTTCTTCTTTGCAATCTCGAATTCTCTTACCTCTCCTTTGAAGATATCCGTAACTTTTACCCATTCTAAGTTCTCCCTCACTGCTTTGTTTGCGTACTTAAAATCTCCATTTTCTAAGTTAAAGTAGAGGTTACGGGGATCAGCGTTAATTTCGTGTTCCTTGTAGTAGGGAGGGATCTTGTTTTTGGCAAACATATAGAGAACAGTAAGTCTTTGTTGGCCATCTAATAAAACTTTGGACAAACCATACTTTTCTCGGTCCACTGCATCATTTTTAATTTCCGGAGGATTTTCAGTATTCCAAACCAATAGGCTCCCAATGGGGTATTTCTTATATAGAGATCTTATTAACTCCTTAGATTGATCTTTTCTCCAGACGAACTCTCTTTGGAATTCTGGTAGGACGATTTCGTTTGATTCGACCTTGTCCAATAAGCTTCCTATTTCAGCCATAACTTGCCTCCTTAAGCTAATCAAACGTACTTTTCACCTTGATAATATGTTTTTTGTATTGGATCTGTCAAATACTGATAATAAATTGTGCTTTAAACTGGGAATAAGAATGGAGGCGAAAGCTATGAAAGCAGAGCATTATTATCACATGCCCGGGGATCAGGCAACCCAGCGAAAATTATCCGTGGATTATATCGCGTTTTTCTTTTCAAGTGGTTCACATAAGAAACTTAACTGTACTGGTTACCCCGGGGGACATATTCTCTACTACGCTAAAGTCAAGAATACGAAAATTGTAAAGCGGGAAGATATCCCCATTCCGTCTTCACGAACCGTGTCGGGCGAAGATCCATACGTAAAGTTTGAACTGGAACCTAGAATTCGTGAACTGAATAAACCGATTTTGAACCTGGATGGAGACCCGGTAACTTTCAGATTTGGAACGCTGTATACGTTGAAAAGA
>JAGXLB010000080.1 GCA_018334915.1 Candidatus Bipolaricaulota bacterium | reverse complement strand
CTAACGGCTTTTTCAGAGCTGAACCGACCTAATTGAGAGCAAATATCAAAGGAAGCTTTTACACGACCTACCAGTGTCTTCCTAAAGAAATCGAGTTAGATTTGACCCCCCCTGATGAGCTAGCCAATGGCCGAGGACCCCCCAAGTGAATAGGGAGTTAAAATCGACTTGTTGACTTTAAACACTACAACCTTCATAACAACATAACAAAACAAATAGACTGGGCTAATTCTGATAGGAGAACCTTTCTTGCAGTTTAGGATTATGTTTTCGGATCTGAACCAAGGAGGAAATGGTCCTGTTAGAGGGCAAATCGGGAAGACTCGCCTAATTTAGGTGATCCCTCTTTCGGCAAGAACGAGGTGCCCTCACTTCATGTGTTCATGCAATTTCAGGGTTACAGCTTGGGCCTCTCTGTTTTCTTTTTTTGAATCTTAGAAGAAAACGTCATTTTCTTCCCAGACTTGCTCAACTTTTTCCAACTTTTCAAGGGTTTCAGTTTTAGTTTTAATACTTACATCTGTTGCGATTGCCTGAAGAGTACTTAATATTCCACTGAGACTGTCAATCCATGTGACTCTTTTCACTGCGATATTTAGAAGCTGATCCGAATACTCGTGAAATGGGGAAAGATTGCTATCCGTTATTACCACGGTGGTAAGATCCAACTGATTAGCTGTTTTCACTAAAGAAATGGTACTTTTAGAGTAACGGGGTATATCCAGGGCAATAACCAAACTATTAGAATCTAAAGTAGCTAATTCCCTATAGCCTAAGTAAGAAGTAGAGGTAATAGCTTTTACATTAGATAACATTGGCCTAAGGACTGAAGCAAGCAGCTCGGCAAGAAAGGATAGTTCACCAGTCGCTACAGGAGCAATTTGATCAGCCTCAATAATTTTTGAAGTAAGATCATCAAAAGATTTATAGTCGAGTTGCTCGAGAGTTTGCTCGATAACTTCTAAGTCTTTGATGAATACCTTTCTAAGAATAGTTTCTCCCTTGTTCTGGGATTGTTGACCCGAATAAAGATCTATTGTGTTTAGCTCTTTTTTCAGCTCATTTTGGATACTTTCTTGCATTTCCTGGTAGCCCTGGAAGCCCAATTCTTGGGCCAATCTTAGGACTGTAGCTTTACTTGTACCCGTATCCGCAGCCAATTCGGCAAGGGTTAGAAAAGCTACCTCTCGATAGCTGTCAATTATATACTTCGCAACATCACGCTTCTTTCCGTGCAATTTACTCTCTCGGGCTTTTATCCGGTCCAACGTATTCAACGTATTTTTAGAGTCCATAACCTTAACCTCCTCAATATTACTGTAACGTGTTTTTAGGAAAATTAACAACTTATCTTTTAGTGAATGTGAGTTATGAACCATTTAGTACAAGTTGACAAAAAGTGAAATTTTTAGTATAACAACAAAACAAATGATTCTAGGGAGGTGAAAATCACGGTCAAGATCAACTGCTTTTTAGTTTTGTCTGGATTAAACAAAATAGTTTACGGAGGTGTCTCTTTTGCAAAAGTATAAGTATTTAATAAGTTTAACTATAATTCTGCTTGTGGCTACCTTGCTAATTACTGCAGGTAGTTTTACTACGGTAGCCAAGGACAATTCTCTCTTTACCTTGCACTTACTCGTAAATCCGTCCAGTACTAACAACTTCAAAATTGCTCAAATCCTACAAAATGAGTTCTCAAAGTTAGGGATTGAACTTAAGCTGGAGACAATGGAAACCTCTACGATCAATGACATTATGTACTCACCAAAATACGGAGACGAGCCCTTTGAGAACGATGGTTGGGATCTTAATATCGGCCTATATTGGTGGTGGCCCAAGGACTATGTTTGGTTCAAAGGATGCTACCACACCTCCGGTATTCCCCCACAGGGATGGAATACCTGGGGTTGGAAGAATGGGCTGGCAGATCTTCACTTGGATAAAGGACTTTCAACCTATGACAAAGAGAGCAGGGAGAAGCATTTAAAGAAGTGGCAAGAAGTGTTTCACGAAGATCCCCCTCATGCCAATATCTATTGGCCCGAATCTCCACAGATTACGGCCTCAGCACTAAAAGGAGTAAATGCTTTTCTCTGGACCCATAACATATATCAATGGCATTGGAGTGATGACAGGGAAGATAATACGGTAACCTACGCTGTCCAGGAAAAGCTGCGAAATTTGAACCCACTATTTCTAAATGGAAGTTACTACTGGGTAGAACCTATGTACGACCCCCTTTACAAGATTTTCTATAATTCTGAAACCGGAGAATATGAATATATTCCGACTATGGCAAAGTCACTGCCAAAAATCAGTGAAGATGGTTTAGACGTCACTATTCCTATCAGAAAAGGGGTAACCTGGCACGATGGAGAACCCCTAACGGCGGAAGATGTCAAATTTACCTATGATACAATTCTCAACACGGAAACCGGTGCCTCAGCCCATGGAGATATGTCAGGAGTTATTTCCGAGGTAACAATCGAGGATAAATATACTATTAAGCTTAAACTTAAAAAACCAACTCCTTATCTCACATCCTTATTGGCCAGTGGCTCTGCAAGCATCATTCCCGAACACGTACTTGGAGATGTTCCGCCTTCCGAGCTTAGAAAGCATTCCACTAACGTAGATAAACCCGCTCCAGGTACCGGCCCTTATAAATTTGTAAACTGGAAAAAAGGTCAAAGTATGGAACTAGCGGCGAACGAAAACTATGTTAAGGGAGTGCCTACTGTGGAGAGGGTTTTGATACGAATCATCCCTGAACCGAGTACAGCTTTAATGGCCTTCGAAAGAGGGGAAGTTCAAGCTTTGTCACCTTATATTGGCCAATCTGTAAGTGGTGAAATGGATCGTTTGAGGAAGAAGTCCGATGTAGAGGTTGAGGTATTTATCTCTGGAGCAGTAAAATTTCTGGCATTCAATACCGATCACCCGATCTTGAACAACAGATACGTACGAAGGGCTTTGTCCTACGCGATTCCTCGCAAGCACATCGCAGAAAACATCTTGCATGGATTTGCTAAGCCAGCTAATTCACCAGTACCCCCATTCTGGTTTGCATATAATGACGAATTACCTAAACCGGAATATAACCTTGAAAAAGCCAAAGAGCTCTTGGAAAAGGCCGGGTATGACGTCCCGGATTTAGACTAATATTGAATACCATTCAGGTGCAAGGTGAGGGTTACCTTCCTTACCTTGCACCTTTTTATAAACAGTTTTGGAAAGGATAGACAAAGTTTCCCTTTGAGTAGAGGATTCTGTAAATATGAACGTTTTTAGTGTCAAACATTTTTCAACAGCGTCCAGCGCCTTCTCCAACGATGTTACTTAACGTATCAGACCTTCAAACCCATTTTTTTACCGATGACGGGGTTGTTAAGGCCGCAGATTATGTAGACTTAACGGTCGAAAAGGGTGAAGTTCTGGGCCTAGTTGGTGAATCAGGCTGTGGTAAAAGTACTGTTGCTCTCTCTATACTTCGTCTTATTCCAAAACCTGGAAAAATTGTGGGAGGGCGCATTGAATTTCTATCCCAAGACCTTCTCGACTTATCCCAGAGAGCTATGCGTAAGATTCGGGGAAACGAAATCTCTATGGTTTTTCAAGACCCGACCGCTTCCCTTAATCCTGTTCTATCAGTTGGAGATCAGATTGGAGAAGCTATCCGTATTCACCAAAACGTAAAAAAGAGGAAAGAAATAAACGCCCGCGCAGTAGAGATTCTTCAAAAGGTCGGGATATCAGACCCGAGGGATAGGTTAGCCAATTATCCACACGAGCTGAGTGGAGGAATGCAGCAAAGAGTTATGATAGCTATTGCTTTATCCTGTCAACCAAAATTGCTTTTGGCTGATGAGCCGACTAGTTCTCTGGATGTCACCATAGAGGCCCAAATACTCAATCTCCTTCGGGAATTACAGCAGGATCTAGAGCTATCAATGATCATGATTACTCACGATTTAGGAGTGATAGCCGAAATATCTGATAGAGTAACAGTCATGTATGCCGGTCAACGAGTTGAATCAGCAACAGTAACACAGCTATTCGAAAACCCACTACACCCTTATACTCAGGCTTTATTGGAAGCGATTCCTACCACGGAACATGCAGTAACCACCATAGAAACGATACCTGGAAAAGTCCCCTCACTGGTGAACCCGGGTAAGCGATGCCTTTTTTCTCCGAGATGCGAAATAGCTACTGAGGTATGCAAAAGTACATTACCCGAATCAAAACGAGTGGAAGAAGACCATATTGTTGCTTGTCACCATCAAGGGGGGCCAGACCGTTCAGGGGGATGCCATGAAGAATAATAAAGTAATGGAAGTCAAGAATCTCAAGAAATATTTTCCCCAAAATGAAGGCCTGTTCTCGTGGGATCAGCGGTTTATCAAAGCTGTGGACGAAGTATCATGCTACGTAAATCAGGGGGAAATCCTCGGAGTGGTGGGGGAAAGCGGTTGCGGAAAAACGACTTTGGGAAGAACCGTTCTGTTGTTGACACCGCCAACATCAGGAACGATCTATTTTCAGGGAGAAAAATTAGATCCGAACAACAAAAAACAACTTAAAAATTTAAGGATAAAAACCTCTTTAATTTTCCAGGATCCTTATTTAGCGCTGCACCCTATTATGACTACCCGAAATCTTGTCGCCGAACCAGTAAGGTATCATAGCATCATCGCTGATCGGGAAGAGCGAGAGCGACGAGTCGAAGAACTCGTGATAAATGTTGGCCTTACACCCGGCCACTTAGAGAAATATTCTCATGAGCTCAGTGGGGGGGAAAAGCAGAGAGTCGCCATTGCAAGAGCTTTATCGACCGATCCTATTTTCGTAGTAGCCGATGAACCAGTTGCAGCATTGGATGCTTCCATTCAAGCCGGAATTCTTAATTTAATAAAAGAAATGAAGGAAGAACTAGGGTTTTCATGTTTATTGATATCTCATGACCTAAGTATTGTACGCTATCTTTGCACTCGAGTCCTCGTAATGTACGCCGGAAAAATTGTCGAATTAGCAGAGAAGGAATTACTATTTGAATCACCTACTCATCCTTATACTAAAGCTCTGCTTTCTTCCATCCCTACCCCCACACCCAAACAATCCGGGGAAAGATTGATCTTGCAAGGGTCTCCACCCAGTCTTTTAAACCCACCTTCTGGTTGTAGGCTAAATCCCCGCTGTCCTCTCTCAGAGGATTTATGCAAAACAGAAGAACCTGAATTGACAGAAACTGATACCGATCATCTAGTTGCCTGCCATTTTCCTGACAGACCGTGGCCCGAGTAATACTGCGAGATATGTCCATAAATGAAAGAGGTGATAGCTTTGGACACCAAGTTGCTACATAAAATCCTTGAAGCACCTAGTCCCTCCGGTTTCGAAACTGGTGCTCAAGCGATAATACAGGAGGAGTTAGATAAAGTCTGTGAAAGCACAAGTTCCGATGTTCTAGGAAACGTAATGGGAACAAGGAATAAAGAAGGAAATCCGGTCGTTATGCTTACCGGTCACTCGGACGAAATTGGCCTACAAATAACCAGTGTGAACGAACATGGTTATCTCCGGTTCCGGCCAATCGGCAGCGTAGACCCCTATGTATTACCTGCTGAAAGAGTGAAGATTCATACTGGCGGAGAACCGGTGCTGGGTGTCATTGGTAGAACTCCTATTCACGAACTACGGGAGAACAATGAGCAGAGTGAAATAGATTTCACGGATTTATGGATTGACATCGGGGTGCACGACAGAGAAGAGGCTCTCAACCGAGTCTCGATTGGTGACCCTGTAACATATGCATCCAATTTTGAAAGACTACATGGGGACTTCATCGTCTCGAAAAGCGTCGATAATAAGCTAGGTTCGTTCATGGGGATAGAGGTAATGAAGTATTTTGACAAACATCAAGATCCGGAGGCGGCAATTCACGTCGCAAGTACTGTTCAAGAAGAGTTGGGTGCTCGTGGCGCCACCGTAGCCAGCCACCGGATAAAACCTGACGTCATGATAGCTCTCACTGAAGCCTGGGACACCATTGTTCCTGGTATGGATTCTGAAAAGCTCGGCCCCACTGAATGTGGTAAGGGACCGATTATTCTAAGAGGAGCTAACATGAATTCCAAATTATATGACCTATTTATGGAAGTGGCTAACGCGGAATCTATTCCGGTCCAAATTCAGGGAGAACCAGGGAGGACTGGCACCGACGCTTGGCCTGTCCAAATCTCCCGTGACGGTGTAACTACCGGTTTGATCAATATCCCCATGCGGTATTGTCATACCTCCAGTGAAATTATAAATCTTAGGGATGTCGAATCCGGTATCAAGCTTGCTATAGAAGTAATTAAGAAATTACATGGCAATTTATCTTTTAAACCTCTTGAATAATGGTGCAGGAAACAAAAGTCATATCATGAGTAGTATTAGAGGATCATAATACCATGAAAAAGAAATACATTATTCGAAAACTCCTCACAGCAATCCCAACGTTTCTGATTGCGACCATTATTCTTTTTTCCCTCTTACACATTGCTCCTAGCGGTCCTGTGGAAATTATGGTTAGAAGTTCTGGTAAGACGATGGACCCGGGAATGATTGAAGAGCTGCGCAGCCAATATGGTCTTGATAAACCTCTGCATCAACAATACTTCCGATGGCTTTCCAATTTTTTCACCGGAGATCTTGGATACTCCTATGTAACCAACCAGCGACTAAACAGCATACTACCAGAAAAGATTTTATTGACTCTCGAACTAGTCCTGGTCGCTAACGTTTTTTCCGTAGCGTTTGCTGTGGTGTTGGGAGTTATTGCGGCCGTCCGCAAAAATTCTTTTCTCGATAATTTTCTCTCCTCATTTGCTCTGTTTACTTATTCAATGCCCCTGTTTTGGGTCGGGTTGTTGGCGCTATATGTATTCTCGTTAAAACTTGGACTAACTCCTGTCGGCGGGGTAACAAGCTTAGGTAAAGACTTCACGGGATTCGCCGCTATTGCTGATAATCTTTACCACCTCATATTACCAGCTTCAGTTTTAAGTTTGGCGTATTTGGCTTATTACTTCCGCTTAATTAGGTCGAGTATGTTAGATGTCTTAAATAAAGAATACGTGGTAGCAGCCCGAGCAAAAGGGGTAAAAGAACTAGCTGTGATCTTTAAACACGCTTTACGGAATGCTCTACTGCCTCTCATCACCTTATTTGCTGTATCCTTAGGATTTGTTCTTGCAGGTTCCGTGGTTATCGAAACTATCTTCGGATGGCCGGGATTGGGAAGATTCCTCGTAACAGCTGCCTTTAATAGAGATTACACAGCGTTATTGAGTCTCAATGCGATAATAGTGATTATGGTATTATTCGCTAATCTCGTTGCAGATATCGCTTGTGCTTATGTAGATCCCAGAATTAAATACTGATATCTGGAGGTATAATATTTTTCTACAAACCAAAGAGAAAGAAGAATCTTGGGACATTGAGTCTGGTGGGGGCAAGAGTCAATGGTATTTAGCCCTCAGACGGTTGGGCAAAAATAAGGCTGCAGTAGTAGGGGGGTCGGTACTTGTAATTTTAATTATCGCAGCGATATTAGCCCCAATTATTGCTCCATATTCTCCTAGAGAGATGTCCTATGGTAATGAACTCTTACCTCCGGGAAGTGAGGGTTATCTACTTGGCACAACTTCACTTGCACAAGACGTTCTCAGTTACGTAGTTTACGGATTAAGAATCTCTCTCTACGTAGGATTCGGAACTCTCCTTCTCGAGGTCGCATTAGCTCTTACAGTAGGTGGTCTTTCTGGTTATTTTGGCGGGGTAATAGATGAGCTACTCATGCGGTTTACCGAGATCGTGATGACGATTCCTCCCATAATTCTCTTGATTACGGGTGTGTCGATGTTTGGCACTCGATCTCTGGAAATAATTATCCTGTTTATGGCTTTGGTGAATTGGCCCTGGATGGCTCGAGTTGTCAGGGCAGAGATAATGTCCAGAAAACAGGAACCTTTCATAGAAGAAGGAAGATCAATGGGCTTTAGTGAACTGTATCTATTAGTGCGATATATCTTTCCAACCGTTCTCTCGCCTGTGATTGTTCTAGGAACTCTAGACGTGGCCTGGTTTATCCTGTACGAAGCAACACTTAGTTTTCTTGGATTGGGAGATCCTACTAGCACTTCACTGGGTATCCTGGTTTCCATGGGCCGGGATGTTTTGACGTCAGGATGGTGGGTTTCTTTTATTCCCGCTTTTTTGATCTTTCTATTGGTTATTTCGCTCAATCTCCTGGGGGATGGGTTAAGAGATGCTTTGGACGTGAGAGAAAATGTCTAAACTACACTCCACCCCCCGAAAACGGATGAAAGCTGCTCTTTCTGGCGAAGAAACAAAAGTGGTACCCGCCGCTCCTTCCTATATGGGCCTATATCTTGCCGACCAGGTGGAGCGACAGTATTTACAACAATACAGCAACCAGGCTGGCAAGGGTGAATATCAACTGGACCACTACCAGGATAGTTCTTTTAGGGCAGAAGCAATTAAACAAGCATATTTAAACTCGTTTCAACACATGCCGGATTGGATACATACCACAGTAGGCCCGACTCGGGAGTGGGCAGCTAATACCGATCTTCACTTAACAAAGTCCGGGGCTTGCTACGTTGACAACCAAACAGGTGAAGGAACAAGCAACAACCTCCCGGGCGGTTCTGTTTATGTAACCGACTTCCTCTTATCCACCTCCCGTCCAGGTTCAGAGCAGGATGTCTGGGAGCAGTCAGGGGACCTGGATTCGATTGAAGAAGCCAAGGAGCAAATTAACTTTCAAACCGTAGAAGACCTGGAATCAATGGGAATTGGGGATTTACCGGATCTATCGATTGACCTACTCGGTGAAGATTATTTCGTTTATTGTGTAATCGATACGCCATTTTCTTTTCTTTATGACTTATTAGGGTTTCGGGGTATGATGGTAAAAACCCACAGAAGGCCAGAACTGGTCAAATTTCTGCTTCAAACAATTCTGGAGCAAAGTATAGAATTTATTAAATTATTTAAGCGAGTTGGTGTTAATGGGGTTTACGTTGAAGAAGTATTTACAAGCGCCGATCTCATTTCTCTCGAGACCTATAACGAGTTCGTGTTTCATTATAACCAGAGATTCCTTGAGGAAATCCGAAACATCGGTTTGCAGTCTGTGTTGTATGTCTGTGGCGACATAATGCCCCGCATCGCCCAGATTGGAAAGTTGAACCCAGATGCGTTTGCCTTTGAAGAAAGCAAAAAAGGTTTTGAGGTAGATATTGAAAACGTAGTAAATGAACTTGGAGACAGTAATTGTATATTTGGGAACCTCGATGCCATGAGATTCGGAGGGGAGCAAGCTACAGAAAAAGAAATGACAGAAGAAGTTCGCCGGCAAATAGAGATTGGCAAAAGTGCTCAGAGCTTTGTTGTAAGTAATGGTAGTCCATTCCCATTGAAAACTGACCCACGCGTAATCGACAAAATGATTAAAGTTGCCCACAAATCCTATTCTGATGACAGATAATACACCTACAACTGAAGGAGGCTATCGATAATGAGCTTAAATGATCAACTTTGTTCACCACTAACTTTCCGAGTACTCACGGACTCCCAGATATCCGATATTTACGAAGTAGTACTTAAAATCTTGAATGAAGTAGGAGCAGAGATTTTCCACCAGGAAATTCTGGACCTTTTGAGAGAGGCCGGGGCAAAAGTAGAGGATAATACCGTTTACTTTCCAAATAAGTTGGTAGAAGATGGTGTTGCCAGTGCACCTAATGGGTGCAACATCTATGACAGAGACGGTAACCAAGTAATGGACTTACGAGGCACTAATAGCTTTTTTGGAAACGGCTCTGATTGTCCCCACATATTAGACCACCAAACTGGTGAACGTCGCAAAGCAACGGTAGATGATGTTGAAAAGATCGCTTTAGTTTGCGACAACCTCTCAAACTTTGATTTCGTCATGCCTGGAGCGATTCCATCTGACGTGCCTGCAAACGTTGCCGACATCTATCAATTTAAAGCAACCATCAGTAATACTAATAAGCCCGTGGTCTTCACATCCTTAAGTTACGAAGGCACAGAAACTATCATTGAGATGGCGAAAATCGCAGCAGGAGGGCGTACAGAACTTGATAATAAGCCATTTATAATACCCTATATCGAACCAACTTCTCCTTTACAGGTTTCACGAGAAGCCGCTGAGAAGTTACTTCTTTGTGGGAATAAAGGAATTCCAATCTTATTTGCACCTGGACCTATCAGTGGCGCTTCTGCCCCAATCACTATGGCAGGAACTATGGCTCTTCATATCGCGGAGAATCTTATTGGATTGGTAATAGTACAACTAATCCGTGAGGGCGCGCCCGTAGTGATTGGCGGTTGTTCTTCAGAGATGGACATGAAAACTACGATTAGTCCCTACTCCGGACCTACATTCAACCTGGTCAATGGAGGAATCTCTGATATTTGCAATTATCTCGATCTCCCCATGTTTGGAACCGCTGGTAGTTCCGACTCAAAGCTTGTTGATGAACAAGCTACAATGGAAGGAGCTATTTCCTCTATTTCCCAGTTACTCAGTGGGGCAAACTTGATTCATGATGTCGGTTACCTTGAATCAGGAATGACCAATTCTCTGGAAATGCTAGTGATTGAGAATGAGGTAATTGACATGGCCAGGGCTATACAACGGGGCGTGAAAGTTGACCCTCAGCATCTAGCCTTTGATGTTATTCAGGACGTGGGCCCTGGGGGCAACTACCTTTCTCATAAACACACATTAGACCATTTCAAAAATGAGCACTGGGAGCCAGAATTAAGTAACCGGCAGAATTTTCGAAGTTGGGTCAATGATGGGAAACCAACCTTGAAATCGGTTGCTCGAGACCGTGTGAATACCATTCTGGATGGCTCAGAGGCCAATTCACTTGAACCACATAAGGCTTCTAAGATCGAGGACTTACTAGAAACGAAATCAAGGAGCAAGGCTCGGTAATTAGATATCCGGTTCAGTAGATAGCCTCTTTTTCGAGCAACCCAAGGTTCTTCGCGATTCTTAAGGTTGGTTCGGCTTCGTTTAGAGTGTAAAAATGAATGCCGGGTACGCCATTATCCAGTAATTCCTCGGCCTGCCTCGTTGCAATTTCGATGCCAAGCTCTTTCTGTGCCTGAGGATCGTCCGCGTAGGCCTCCATCCTTTTCTTTATCCATAGAGGTATTTCAGCACCGCAAATCTGTGAAAACT
>JAGXLB010000280.1 GCA_018334915.1 Candidatus Bipolaricaulota bacterium | reverse complement strand
CGGGCCAGGTCGTTCACCCTGTCCCTCATGGATTTGGCGCCGGAATCCTTCCATTCGTCAAAGTTGTTTCGATCGATGAGTTCGGGCTGCCACATTTCGGTTTTGAAGTTTTTTACGGTGTTTTTTTGGCCAAGAAAGTTCCCCCTTGGACCAACTTCGTCAATTAAATCAGAAACACCTTGTAAATTTCGAGTATCCACGCCTCGCATGATCCTCTTGACCATACCGATAATTTCATCACTCATAACCAATTGTTCAAGGGAGGCCGTCATTCCAGAAGCCAAGTAACCCACATCGTGGATGAGATTGGCGCCGGACAGTGATTGTGTAGCAATGGAAAAAGTAGCTTCTAGTGCGGCCTGGTTATCCGGAAGCTTGGAATCGCTGCACCCAGCCGTACCATACATGGGAAGTTCCAAAAATTGACTCATTTCGGATAATGCCGCGTGCATCAAGGATGTTTCGGGGGCGCCGTAGAGAAAGGAAGAAGTTTTCATGTCAAGCAAGGAACTCACCCCCCCAGTAATTACAGGTGTTCCCGGATTAATAATCTGCGCTAGAGTAATACCACTCAAGGACTCAGCAAGAGATAAAGCTACCGTTCCTCCAAACGTCATGGGACCTGTGGCGCCCGCGGAAGGTGCTGGAGTATAAATTACCGGCATTCTCTCCTCTGCCTGATATATCAACTTCTCAATAGCCTCCTTCGAGTGGTCAAGGGGCGTGGTCGGTTCCACGTAGTGGATCAGAAAAGGGTGTTGCCTAAGTTCTTTTCGCCCGCCCACCGCAATTTCCGCCATCTCGAAGATGTCTTCATTGCCTCGTTTATCGTGCGAAGTAAATACTATGGGCTTAGTGGTATTATAGAGCATTTCCTGAAATTGATATAAATCAGTAACCTCAGTCGGTTCATCTCTTATTAGGCCCAAAGACATGACAAAATCGAGATTTTCTAGACCATCCACAACCGTAGCAACTTTTTTAATGTCCCCCCTCCTGGTTTTTCTGTGATTACCTTCCAAAGTCAGCACGTTCGGAGTATCTGACCCAGTACCAAAGTAGTTTTTTCTCCCTCCCAATCGCATAGCGGGATTGCCCAAACGGTCATAAAGAATTGCTGTAGCCGGAGCACTATTTAAACCGTCTTCGACCAAATTCTCAGGAATGAAAGCTATATCTTCTTCTACAGTTGCGCCGGCATCGGAAAGTATTGATAAAGCCTCCTCGTGGCCAAACCTAACCCCTGTTCTCTGCAGAATCTCAAGCGCCGCGGTGTAAAGCTTCTTTCTATCGCTTTCAGAAAGGACATTCACCTCTGGAACCTTATTCACCAGTTTCTGGGAACTTAACATCTCAACCTCCTGATCTCGTAATAGTCCGTTTGGTCATCGGGTAACTAACTAACTTACAGGACAGACAATTCTTGGAATGATCAATTGTCAACAATTTTTGCCCTCTTAATCTCCCCGTACTAGTAAAAACAGAATCTCTACTAGGCTTCCAAACAACCTTTTCTTCCAGTATTTAGAATATATATTTAAGCCCAAGATTGGGTTATGAAAAAGAGCAGGCGGGGCACCAAAGCACTACCCGTGAGAAAGACCCTTTTCTCAGGAACTTTTCAACGCGGTTCCCCTCACCTGCTCCAATCTTAACTCCCAAGCTGGTTAACCCAGAATGGGCTCTTGGCACCTATTCAATATAGTCTTTTGGAATACCAACATCTACTTCAATTTTTGGTTCAAATGATTTAACCAATTGAGCCCCATCTTCAGTGTAAACCATTTTCTGATAACTTTCTTTCACCTGCATGCCGTCCTTATCAAATCTCTTGTCGCCTCCTCCCGAAACACCTCGATACATGTGATCGATCTTGGGGAGCGCTTGCCTTATCTGATTCGGATCCGTGCTATTGGAAAAATTAATCGCCATTGCTGCCATCATCGTCCAATCATAGGCATAGTGTCCCCAGCAGGTTTTTGGCAAGTGACCGTACCTTTCTTTAAATTTTTCGTTAAAAGATTCAGCCGATCCGCCCCGATAAACTCCGACCATCCCTTTTGTTCCAACTACTGTTTCGGGGACGGCCGCCGATGTACTCAGGGTAAACCAGGAGGCATACCACCCGTATTTGGGCTCCAAATTTAACTCGTATGCCTGTTTTCGAATTAACTTAGCTTCTTTCCCATAAGCGGTGTAAATTACCGCGGGTGGATCTTCGCTAAAGAGTTTTTGAAGTTCCGATCTATAATCCGTTTTACCTCGAGTATATCGCACCTCCGTAACGACTTCTCCACCGGCTTTTTCAATAGCTTTCCTATTCCACTTCGCAATACCAATCCCATAAGGGTTATTCATCACGAGGATAGCAAACTTCTTCTGTCCGGTATCTTCCATGGCAAATTCGGCCGTCCTGAGCCCCATCATTTCATCTAAACCACAAACGTCAAACGTCCAGGGTCCCAAATCCCGCATTGCGGGGGATGTGGAAAGCGAAATTTGCACGATTTCCTTCTTGTTGAGATACTCCCCAATAGGTAGGCTATTTCCACTGCTGTAAGAGCCTAACACAACTGGTACATTATCGACATTGACCAGTTTGTGAGCTGCATTAACTGCGGCTTTAGGTCGTGTCTCATTGTCCTCAAATATTACCTTCAGGGGCCTTCCCAAGACACCTCCTGCTTGATTTATTTCGTCAATCGCTATTTTAGTTGCTTTTTCCATTTCGGACCCTTCAAGCTGACCTGCACCAGTTAAAGGATATATCGCACCCAACTCTACGGGTTTTCCGGAGGGCTTTAACCCTTCATCAGCATGTACCGATCCGACGAGAAGAAGGGACATAGAAAGTGCAACAACTAGCAAAGTCGATATAGAACGATAGGACTTCTTCAACTTTTGACACCTCATTATTTTTAAAGAGATAATATTTTAGAACTAAACTGTCTAAAGCTTAAATATTTTCCTACCACCTCCATTGATAAAGTTTAACCACCAACACTTCTTTCACCCTGCCCGGTTCCATCATTGACCCAGGTAGGCTTCCTTGATATCTTCGTTTGACAGTATCTTGTCCGCATCGTCGGT
>JAGXLB010000079.1 GCA_018334915.1 Candidatus Bipolaricaulota bacterium | reverse complement strand
CTTCGCACCACCTTCATTTTTTCGCTTTGCAGGTAAATATATTTTTACACCTATTGAGATAATCTTTGCTTATTTGTTATCGCCCCGCCGAACTAGCCAGGTATAGCTGATACTTTGTTCGGGTTCTGGGTCAGCGTTTTTGGGTAACACGTAGTTTATGGCGGCACTATTGACCTTCAGGTCGGGGTAATTGATTGGGTTGTGAAGACTTTTCAGCTGGACTGTGGGGTAATTATTCCACAGCCCAGCTGTAAGTTGTGGTTGGTGTGCTGGATTTCAGCTATATAATGCCTGACCGAATAACGTATTGGTTAGAGCCATCGTTTATGGTTCTAGTTCAAAATCAGCAGTTTACCGATATCCGTTTCGTCAAACGTTTCACCCCTTACAGTAGCAACGTAGAGGTAAATACCGTTTGCTATACCCTCCGTACTCCAGTTGATTGTTGACTCAGTTGTCTCCGAAGCAAATAGGGTTTCTCCGCTGGAGTTCTTTACCTTTATTTTGAAGCTCTGGACCGAAAAAGGAACTCCTTCTCCCTCTATCTCGAACGTGACCTCCGAGCCACTGCCTCCTGAGCGAGAAGTAACGTTGACTTCTATAAGGCCTGGCCCTGTATTCGGTGTCAGGGGTGAAGGAGGTTTTAATAAGGTATCTTTGTCCATACTACTCAGGAGAGTTCCCTGGAATTCCCTGTCCTGTTCCGAAGGAAATGGCGGCCCTTCTGATTCTCCAAAATTTAAAGTTATCGGTGTATTTGCCCCTTCCTGAACGTAAATATAGTAACCCTTCCAGGGGTCAAGTACGAAGTCATCCCAGTTAGGTTGCTGAGAGACGGTGAAGTCGTCATTGGCCGGAATGTATTCGTATATGGAGTTGTACAGTGGCGAGTCGGACGCCGTAGCGTCGATGTTCTTTATATTTTTGTATGAACCACCGTTTTCCTTTAGTTGAACGTTGCCCCAGTCTATCTCGACAGGTGATCCGATCATGAACCAGCCGGTTCTGTCTAGCGTGTATTCTCTGTCCGAAGGTACGGTGCCGGAGACGCCCAAATCTATCTCCGATGGGGCCCAGAGCCAGAAAGCCTCGAACGGCCTCATAGTCATATTATCTGAGTCCCTGAAGTTAGAGCCATCCCATGGTCCCCAGATGATACTACCGCAATCTTCTCCTGAAGGTAGGTCGTCTCCTAAAACACTCGGGCAGTCATCGGGGCTCGGTAATAGGGGAACGGAGAGAAGATTCCACGTATTTTTGTCGGCGGTGAATTCGGAATCCGGGCCGGCTTCGCTATCCGTCGTGACGTCTACACTGTTGGAAAGTGGTGATTCTCCGTGCGTGTTGTAAGCGGCAACTCTGTAAGTGTAAGTGGTACCTGCTGATAGTCCAGTGTCGGTAAACTCGGTCTGGTTTGCTCCAACGGTGGTTAAACTGCTTCCATTCCGGTAAATTCTAAATCCGTCTTCGTCGGTAGAATTGTCCGTCCAGGTCAGCTCGATCTCGGAGGATGAAAGAGCCTGGCCGGAAAGGTTGCTAGGAGCATCGGGAATTTGTCCCTGGTCAGTTATTTCAAGGGGCTGAGTCATATCGAGGGAGATATAGTCGGGATCATTTATATTTCCCGTGGCGATTTTCCAATCATTGATTCCTTTTGTAAAGTTGGGCTCAATGGAAATTGTGAATTCTTCTCCTATATCCGTAATAACTACCCCGTCCGTTCTGTAATCCGGCCAGTTCCAGCTGATGGTAGAATTTAGCGAGTAATCATCGTCTTCTGGGTCGTCCTGGACTGCCACCTGGGCAGAGGAAGGAATACCTGAAAACGATAAACTGGCTTCTTTAGTCTGATAATTGTTGAGATCTATTGGATTCTGGCCGTCGTGATGAATTACGATTAGACTTAACCTACCCGTACTCTCGTCTCTATAGAGAAAAAGTACGCTCTCGTTAGCAAGTTCTACACTCGGGTTGGTGTGTGCTTCATAGTCCCGATAGTCGTAAAAGCTTTCGGCGCTTTCCTGCTTGGTTAGGGGGGTAACGGAATAAGAGTTTCCGCCTTGAGTAATCGTATAATCATTTGCAGCGAGGGTTACGCTTAAAAGAGACACCAGAAATATGGTCATTAAAACGCCGGACCATCCAAATTTTTTATAACAAGTATTCATTTTTGCCTCCCTTTAACCCTTGAAATTTTCTTTCATCTTATATTACGACCAATAGTTGATTTTGTAAAATTAAGTTTAGACCTATTTTTTACCAAAGACCTCCTGGAAATGAATTCTCTGGTTTGAAATTTATAGAATACGGACCCCCAATGCCCCTAAATGGCTTCCCCTGTGCAAGAAAACTTTTCCAAAGTTGCGGAGGTGGCGGAATCGGCAGACGCGCCAGGTTTAATACCTGGCGGGCTATTGCCCGTGCGGGTTCAAGTCCTATCTTTCTAACAAAGCAAAACCCCGCCAGAAGGGCGGGGTTTTTAATCTGGTGCGCCTGGGAGGACTCGAACCCCCGGCCTACGGATTAGGAATCCGTCGCTCTATCCGACTGAGCTACAGGCGCAAGGTTAAGACCTTTTTAATTCGAGATATATTTTTTTTGCCGCGGCTTCTTCTGCTTCCTGTTTGCTCCTGCCCTTGCCGGTTCCTTCGAATTCCCCGAGTTTAGCCAGTATCCTATATTTCCTGTTATGAGCTTTTCCCCACTCTTCCTGGACTTCGTAACTTGGCCTCGTATTAAACCGTTTTTGTGCCTCTATTTGCAGGGCTGATTTGTAGTCCAGGACTTCCTGACTGTCGACTAAATTGTCAACTTCGTCCCTCAATATTTCAACCACGTACTCGGCAGTGCTCCGAAACCCTTTTTCCAAGAAGAGGACACCGATTAGCGACTCGAAGACGTCACAGAGGATGGAATCCTTGTTTCTCCCCCCGGACTCTTTTTCGCCTTTTCCGAGATAGAGAAATTGCCCGAGCTCCAGTTCCGACGCCTTTCCGGAAAGAACCGGCTTACTTACGACCACTGCTTTTATTTTAGAGAGCTCGCCCTCGCTTTTTTCGGGAAAAGAGTCGTATAGATGCTCCCTTACGGCCAGTTCAATTACGGCATCCCCGAGGAACTCCAGCCTTTCGTAAGACAGCCTCCCCTCGTCCGACTCGTTGACGTAAGAGGTATGGAAAAAGGCTTTACGAAGGTCTTTCTCGGGTACGTCCAGGTCCAGTTTCTTTTTTAGTTCTGCAAAGTCTTTTTTCATAGTTCGATAAGTGCCCAATTATAACTGGCACTTCTAAATTCAGTCAAGAAGGTAAGTATAAATCGGCCGGGAATTTCGTGCTCCAAGTACTTTCGCCGCCGGGTACTTAATTGTATTAGACGGTGTGACTGATTTCCCCTGCCTATCGGTCAACTGATTTAACGTTAAAATCTTAGAATCAGAATTAATCCCGGCAGTCAGGTGAGGGGCAGGGGGGTTGAAATAACAGTGATGAAAAAACTGAGTTCTCTTAAACGACCTCTCTAAATTATAAAATAGTGAGAGGTTTGAGATACTGTAAGTCCGGTAGTTGGTCCTGTTTGCGGTGATACAGTAGTTCCCGGTGATCCAGGTTCCTTTTCAGGATTGATTTGACTTCCTCATGGTGTATAATGGTTCCAATTAAGGTGTATTCTGATGACCAGAAAAAGTTATGCGAAACAGTTAGAAGAGTTGAGAGAAAACGTAATAGATATGGGTGTAACGGTCCACGAGAGACTCAATCAGGCTCTGGAGGCAATGGTTCAGGTTGACGAGGAGTGGGCCGATGAAATTGGCAAAGGCGATGACCAGATTGACGATAAGTACGTAGAGATAGAAAGGCAGTGTTCAGATCTTCTGGCACTGCAGCAGCCGGTCGCCTCGGATCTTCGCCTGATTACCGCTTCGTTTAAGATAATTACGGATATTGAGAGGATCGGTGACAAAGTGGTTAACCTTACGGATTACACGAAATTGGTTAGGGATAAACGCATACTGGACGAGGAAGATATACTTGAACTGGGTAAGTTCGCCTCTTCCATGCTCGAGGATTCACTGTCCTGCTACGATTTTCAGGACGAAGATAGAGCCAAGGAGATCGTGGAAAGGGATGACGAGATGGATCAGCTCTGCGAAGAAAGTACGAATAACATACTCGGGCACCTGATAGAGAAGGAAAGCGAGACTATGAACAAGGAAGATGCAACTCGCCTGGCACAGCAAGTTTCCACAGAATTACTTACAATAAGGGACCTGGAGCGGGTGGCGGACCATGCTACCAATATAGCCGCCCGAACGATCTATCTGGTAACCTCCACTAGAGAACTTATTTAGTGCCCTGAATTTTTCCGGCCTAATACCTGATACCCTCGGACGTTACGGACTTATGAGTACAATTTAGTTTGTGAGATTCTCCTTTCCGTCGCACTTGCCGTAAAAATTTAGTTCGATCCGATCTGCCTCGAAAGGGCATTCCTTAAGCAGTTCGCGGAGTTCCCTTTCGATCTCGGGGTCTTCTATGTCCCTGATATCTCCGTTTTCTTCACAGATGTAATGGGGATGGACTTCCGGGGACAGGTCGTACTTCGTCTCCGCTCCTTGCTGAATAGGTATTAATTCTCCCATATCTTCCAGTAGATCCAGAGTGCCATAGATAGTCGAAGGACTGATCATCGGATAACGATCTTCGATATGTTGCTTGATCTCCTTCGCGGTTGGATGGTCGAGTTTTACCAGGGCGTTTACAACTTCTATTCTCTGAGGGGTTACTTTGAACCCTTCCTTTGTTAACTTTTCTCTAAATTCTTTTAACTTATCTTCTTGCACGATTACTCCTCTATAAATTTATTTATTGTTCGCCAAATTTTCTTAACAAGGATAATTGGACTAACCGTAATTTTAAACTACTTCCAAATTTTTTTGTGCCATAAAAACCGATTTTAGTATGAATTCGATTTTAGTTGTTTGCTGGAATCCAGTCAAAGTATTATAATTGTTATCTATTAAAAATGAATTCTAATTAATAATACCGTATAATTAGCGAGTTTCAAGGTCCAGAGGAGAAACCGTTGAGTTGTGTAGTTGTGTCATCCGTAACCATGCCTGGACTAATTTAGAGGGAGGAATCCATGGGTTCCTTAGAAAAAGACGTTATCATTAGCTACAATTAACTCCATGATTGGTAAATAATTTCTAGACTCAACCATCAAGTTTTTATAGGTGTTGAGGGAACTTGATTTGTTTTAATTTCGTATTTTTTCCCGGTGGAGGAAAATGGAGATCGTTACTTATCCCGAAGAAGTGTTGAGGCGAGGGGCGGAACCGATAAACGAAATAGACCAGGAAATAAGGGAGTTAGCCGATAAGATGACCGAAGTAATGTTTAAAGCAGAAGGAGTGGGGCTTGCGGCTCCTCAAATCGGTGTTGGGAAGAGGTTGATAGTGGTTAACCTGGAGGACGACTTCCACATTCTGGTGAACCCCGAGCTGGTTGAACGGAGCGACGAGGAAGAAACGGAGAAGGAAGGATGCCTTTCCGTACCTGGCCCCGAAGCTCCCGTAAGCAGGTCCGTTAAAGTGGTGGTAAGAGGAACCGATCTTGATGGAAACGAGGTTAAGTTGACCAGGGAAGGGCTTGGTGCCAGGGTTTTTCAGCATGAAATCGATCATATAAACGGTAAATTGTTCATAGATCACCTTTCGGAAGCAGAGAGGTCCGTAACCCTGCGCGAATATCGAAAGCTTCAGGAAGAGGAGGAATAGAATAAAGTATGGTAAAACCCCGGAGTGAGAGATATGTCCGAGATTGCTGAGAGATTCATTGAAATCAGAGAATCTCTGCCGGATGACGTTAGGCTGGTTGCGGCGACTAAATCCAGGAGCGTCGACGAGATCAAGGAAGTTATTGAGGCCGGAGCGGACTACATCGGGGAGAATTACACCCATCCTGAAGCGACGAAAAAGTTTGAAAAGCTGGGAGAGATAAGGAAAGAGGTAAACTGGGAAATGATCGGTCACCTTCAGAAAAACGATATAAATAAGGCACTGCCGATATTTGATAGAATACAGACAGTGGAGTCCGTTTCCAAAGCGAAACACGTAGACAAGAGAGTCGAGAAAGCCGGCAAATCTATGGTGCCTGTGCTGATCGAGGTAAATAGCGGCAGAGAAGAAAACAAATACGGAATAGAGCCGACTGAGTCCGCCCTGGAAAGGATAGTCCGGGGTATAGGCCAGCTGGATCACCTTCGTCTTGAAGGGCTGATGACGATGGGACCCTACCGGGGTGATCCGGAAGACGCAAGGCCCTATTTCAGCGTGACTAGGGAATTATTCGAGGCCGGTCAGGACTACGTTGAAGGAGATGGGGGGATGGAAGTGCTGTCCATGGGGATGACGAACTCCTATCGGGTCGCGGTGGAAGAAGGTGCGAATATGGTAAGAGTTGGAACCGGTATATTTGGACCTCGGTGATTCCCCCTTTTCCAGCCATCGGGAGGTTTTTCTTGATAGTACCGACCTCGTGGAATAAAATCTATGTCCGATAACCGGTTTCCAAAAGCGAATAGGTTGGTTAATCAGAGGGATTTTTCCCGTGTATACGAAGAAGGTCTGCGGTTTGACGGAGACTGGTTCGTCTTTTACCTGGTGGAAAGTGAAAAATTGGTGCCAAGGGTTGGTATAGTAACACCAAAATATCTCGGCAGCGCCACTGAGAGAAATCGGATAAAAAGGATTATTCGGGAGAATTTTCGGAAAAATAAAGAGATTTTTGAAGGCTTCGATTTTATCGTCAGGCCAAAAAAGGACGCCAGCAATCTATGCAACTCTGAACTTGCGGATAGGTTCTTAAGCGATTTCCGAGCCAGTGAAAGGGTGGTAAAACATGGAGACTAAAGAAGATAGAGAGACTTTCTTTTTAACCAAGGAAGGACATGATGCCAAGGTAGAAAAACTCAAAAACCTCAGACACGAACTATACGAGGAACTTCCGGAAAAGCTAAAAGAGGCAAAAGCTCATGAAGGCGATTTACGGGAGAACAAGGAATTTATGTACCTCCGGGAAAAGCAGGATAGGCTTCAGGCGGAAGTTAAGAGGCTGGAGAACCTGCTCGACAAGGCGGAGATCATCGAACAATCGGATATTCGGTCCGACATGGTCGCCATTGGAACAAAAGTTATCCTCCAGCCGAAGGAAGGCAACGGCTCCGAGACGTATACTCTGGTGAGTCCGGCGGAAGTCGACCTCGAAAAAAACAAGATTTCGGTCGATAGCCCCATAGGGGAGGCACTGATGGGACACCAGCAGGGTGAGGAAATCGTTGCTGAAACGCCGAGCGGAGATAGGCGATACAAGATCTTAGGGATCGGGGAGTGAGATTTTGTCCAGCGAAGAAGAACACGCATCCCCGGAGGATTCCAACGTCCTCCGGGAAGAAAGGATAGAAAAACTGGCGGAACTGAGGGAAAAGGGGCTAGAGCCCTATCCCCATTCCTACGACAGAACTCACGAACTGACGAAAGTCATCGAGCAACATGAAGGTGAGATAGAGGAAGGGGAAGAAGCCGAAGAGGTCGTTAGGGTAGCGGGTCGGATAATCGGATTCAGGGATATGGGAAAGGCCTGCTTTTTTGATCTGAAAGATGGTACGGGGGAGCTTCAGGGATACACGAACATCGATTTACTCGGAGAAGAGGACTACGGGGTCCTGAAAGATCTCGACGTTGGGGATTTCCTCGGACTCGAAGGAGTAGTTTTCGTAACTCACCGGGGAGAACTATCGATAAAAGTCCGAGATTTCACGTTGTTGAGCAAATCCCTGCATCCTCTGCCGGAAAAATGGCACGGCCTCCAGGACGTTGAAAAACGATACAGACAGAGATATCTTGATTTAATTTCCAACGAAGCTACCAGGGAAATCTTTGTTGCTCGAAGTAAATTGATTAGTTCTTTCAGGAATACGCTGGATGAAAAGGGTTTTCTCGAGGTTGAAACTCCACTGATGCAGCCCGCAGCCGGTGGTGCGACAGCCGAGCCCTTTGTCACTTACCACAACGCTCTGGACCAGGAACTCTACCTCAGGATAGCTCCCGAACTCTACCTTAAGAGGCTCGTGATCGGGGGAATGGAAAAGGTCTACGAGCTGGGAAAGAATTTCAGAAACGAGGGTGTTTCGACAAAGCACAACCCTGAATTTACGACGATAGAAATTTATCAGGCTTACGCCGATTACGAAGACGCCATGGACCTCACCGAGGAGTTAATAATCCAGGGCACGAGGGAGGCAATTGGCACGGAAGAACCCGAAATTGAAGGACGAGTACTGGAGATTTCGTCCCCCTGGGACAGGGTTTCAATGGTTTCCGCCGTCGAGGAAGCGACGGGTATGAGTAACTTGAAAGAAAGATCGACTTCGGACCTGATTGAATTCGCCAGAGAAAAGAACCTCGAATTGCCCGAAAAGGAATCGGAGTTGACCTGGGGAGAGATGGTTGAGTTCTTTTTTGAGGAATACGTGGAGGAAGATCTTTTTCAACCCACTTTTGTTACGGATTTTCCCACGGACGTTTCCCCTCTTGCCAAGACGAAAAGGGACGGAGATAAGGATCTGACTGAAAGGTTCGAGGTTTTCGTTGGGGGAATCGAAGTAGGAAACGCGTTTACTGAATTGAACGACCCGCTGGAGCAAAGGGAAAGATTCAGGAATAAACTGGAGGGAGAAGGCGAAAAAAAAGACGAGGAATTCCTTAAAGCTCTGGAATACGGAATGCCCCCCACTGCCGGTATCGGTATCGGGCTGGATAGACTTTTGATGGCTATCACTGGTGCCGACTCCATTAGGGAAGTAATCCTGTTTCCTGCCCTGAGACGGAAGGAGTAAATTCTATGGAAGCGAGGAAAATCCTGGACTACTGCCATGGCCTTATGGAAAAGCTGGATGATTTCGCCCTGTGGCTTGTTAACAGGGACGAAATGGGACTGGAAGTAGTAAGCGAGAGCTGGTTCACCAGGAAGTTCTCCCGATACCTCGTAGCCGCTACCTATTTTGGGGATGGATACCTCTGGGGTCTGGCCGGACTTGCCCTCATACTATTCGGGGGTCAGAAAGGTCACAATTACGTGTTGATCGGTCTGGCGATTAGCATTATCAATATAGCCGTTTTCCGGCTGATTAAGACGCTCATGGAGAGGCCCAGGCCGGTTACCCTTAGATCCCGGCCGTTGAAATTCAGAATGATCGACGATTTTGCTTTTCCTTCGGGTCACGCCACGGTGGCTTTCGGGGTTGCCTACCTGATTGCATCTGCCTATCCAGGTTTGTGGTGGGCATGGACTGGAGCTTATCTTGCTTCACTCATCATTAGTGTCTCGCGAATATTCGTTAGAGAACACTATCCCTCGGACGTAATTGGTGGGGCGATTATCGGGACCCTTGTTACCTCTATACTTCTACCAGTTTTTTCCAGCCTCGTCTTTTAATCCCTACCTTCCAACTAAATTGCCTTTTTTAATCGAAGAGAGAAGTTACCGATAGCACCTGCCTGCGAAAAACTTCCGGTCGCCCGGGGCTATTTAACCCTCTCGGGCCGTGAGAACCTTGCCGAGCTGATTTACTAACCACAGCCCAGCTGTTATTATATTCGTATTAATCTTCTTATAGTTGGACGAGACTATTTGGTACGGGGTATTAGATCAAGCAGCAGCCATGTTATAAGCCGCGTCTACGTGAATTTCAGTGGTATCTAGAACTGGGAATCCCGTCTCTTGTTCAGAAAGAATCAGAGGTAGCTCGGTACATCCCAGAATAGTTGCTTCGATCCCTTCCTTCTTTCTCATCTGCCCGGTTATCTCAACCAATCTTTTTTTCGTGTTCTCCAGTATCCTTCCGCTTACCAGTTCGTTCATAATCTTTTCGTGTATGTATTCCTGTTTACTTTTTTCGGGGACGACTATTTCCATTCCCCTTTTTTTGAAGGTCTTCTGGTAAAAGTCACCGGTCATCGTGAATTTAGTTCCCAGAAGACCTAACCTGTCGTAACCTTTTTCGGAGGCAACGCTGGCAGTAGACTCTACTATACTCAAGAGGGGAATTGAGACCTCTTTTTTTAATTTATCGTAGTACATGTGGGGCGTGTTGGAGGCCATTAGGGCGAAATCCACTCCAGCTTTTTCCAGGCTGACCAGTTTATCCCGGAGCAAGTTTATTACCTGTTCTTCCCTTCCCCTGGATACAGGTTTACAGAAGTCCTCGAAGTTCAGGTTATAAATAATCAACTCGGGATATCGACCCTCTGGTTCCTTTTCCTTTGCGCGGGTAATGAAAAGGCGATAATATTCCAGAGAAGCCTCCGGGCCCATCCCTCCAAGTATTCCGATCTTTTTCACTGGAACCTCCTTAGATCAAACGGTAGCTTTTCTCGGCGTATTACGGTAGGGACAATCATCTCTCGTACAGCCTTCACAGGAGTATAGGTTATTCGCCTGCTGAACCTCCTTACCGATTCCGATTACGAATGAACTTGATTTTTTCGGAACCATTGTAAACGACGAAGTAAGACCAACTTCAACCTCTGCCGGGTTTAAAGAATCGAAGATGAGTTGCTGATGTTTTATTTTCCAGTGACTTGAACCGGAGCCGGGTGAAAATGCCCTGGTGTTGTTTAACTCGTTATCACGGGAGTAATCAATAACTTTCTCCCCCAGCCTGTCAGCAGTTTCGTTGACAGCAGCTGATCCGACCGAATCAAGAATATTACTCAGAGCGTAATCCCCTTCTTTCATCAATTCGTCTACTTTTTCCTCGAGTCCTCTTCCTATCGTTGATATCCCGAAAGCAAGTAGTTCGGCTTTTTGTAAAGGTCTGGGTAGGTGGTGTCCTTCGATCAACCTCTGGTTGTTTTCTCCTATTGAATAAGTTGCTCTCGATTCAACCAGCTGGTTCCCCAGCTCCAGACCTCTGTCGACGTACTTTTCTATCCCGCTCTGACCACTGGTTTTTAAGTAACGGGAAACCCGGTTTCTTTCCAGCGTTAAATCAAAATTAAAAGTTAATTTTTTTGGTTCGATTACGTATTGCATCATTTATTCACCAGCCGTTTTAGTGACTTAAAGATAGGAGTTTGCTCATCGATATGCAACGTTTTTCAATTTTAATATACCTTGGTGATGGCCGGCCTCTTTCAGTCCGAGGACTCCTCCCATGTCCAGCTTGGACCCGGTCGACAAAACCAGATAATCATAATGTTGCTCCTTACCGTCTTCTAGCTGGACTTTCTTGTCGTCCGGGTCCATATTGATTGCCTTTTCCTGTTTGAAATCTATCCTGGGGTCCAGCAGGTCATTGACCGGTCGTTTTACTTCAGATATTTCGCTCCTGCCGAATGC
>JAGXLB010000279.1 GCA_018334915.1 Candidatus Bipolaricaulota bacterium | reverse complement strand
CTTGACGATCCGGGAATAGACGGAGTAGTTGGGTTAGGTCTTACCTGGGGAGAGGCAATGGAGTCCGTGGGCAAAAGCCCCGACAACCTGATGGCTTTATCTAGAATCAAGAAGAAGTTGAATGAAAAAGCCAATAATAAATGGGAAGAGTTGTTTGATTCCTCGCCCCCTCGGGCCTTTGGCAGCGACAACGGAACTGATTCCTAAGAGGTGAAGAAAATGAAACAAGAAGACGAAAAGATAGAAGAAGACGAGTTCGAACAGTTGGTTGCTGACTCCCTGGCGGAAGAACTGGAGCCAAAAGCTCCCGACCGGGAGGCCCACCCCTCCTTGGAAGCGATGTACGAGGCCCTCTCGGGGGAGCTTCCCGACAAAGCAAGGGCCAAGCTAAGCTCCCACCTGGAAACCTGCGAGAAGTGCCGGAGCAGGTGGGAGAAGCTTTCGGGGGTAACCGAAAGGGAACTGGAGGCACTCGAGGAAGCGGCTGATCTACCCTCGTTTGCCGAATTGTCCGAGGAGAAAAAAGGAGAGAGTGTCTCCCTCCTAGAGAATCTCTGGGACCAACTCTCAACTCTCATCCCGGACTGGGAATTCCGGCCCGCGGTTCTGGTTCCCGCAACTGCTGGTCTCACCGCGGCAATTACCCTGGCCATAGCTTTGCCCCTCCTGCTAGGATCGGGTCCCAATACAACCAGAATTAATGAGCTGACCAACCAGGTGGAAAAACTCAACAAACAAGTTGAGAATCTCGCCTCAGTCTCGGCCTACTCAACCCTGCCAAACGACGCCACATTTGGTCCGGAGGTGGAAAAGGATACCCTGTCTTCTCTCCTGGATAGACTGGACAATGTATCCGACTCTTCTCAGAAAGCACTAATCCTGGCTTCTTTCCTCAACAGCCATGGGTTAACTGTCCCGGATCGGTTTGACTGGTCAAAGATAACTCCTTACGAGATAACGACCGAAAGAACGTGGAAGGAGGTTTCAGAAGCTACGTTAGGTCGGGCCAGCTTCTGGCCCCTTTTGTATATTTTAAACAAAGGAGAAAAAGAGCTGAAGGCCGGGGAAACGATCCTCGTGCCCTCTATTGAAAAAGACAAATAAGGGGGGGTAAGATGGATGGACTATCGAGAAAAAATACAAGACCCCTAATAGCTTTGATTATCCCCGCAATGTTCTTATTTATCCCCATTCTCACCGCTTCCGCGGCAACTATAACCGTTCCCGACGACTACTCCACCATCCAGGGAGCGGTTGATGCAGCAGAACCGAACGATACGGTGTACGTGAGAGCCGGAGAATACGTGGAGAATATTACGATTTCTAAACCACTTAGCCTAATCGGAGAGACGCAAACAAGAGTAACTATCTATGCTCCTAATATAGAAAAAGATGCCATAAAAGTTAATTGTGTTAAAGGAATGGTGAAACTAGAGGATTTCGGGGTGAAGAAAGGAAATCGTGGTATCGTTTTAAATACAGATAAGGGTACTGAAGTAGTCCTCAAGAGGGTGACGGTGGCGAAAAACAACATAGGAGTGATCGGATATGGAAAAGGGGGGTTGACAATAATCCATAGTCATCTCGTAAATAACGAGAAGATAGGGTTACAAGTTGGAACAAGCAATTTTTTGGTTGAGAAGAATGAAATTATATCAAATGAAACTGGTATACAGATACAAAGCAATGGGAAAGGTAAAATCTCCTCCAACTTTGTAAGAGGGAACTTCGGTGATGTCGGAATAGCCTTATATACGAAATCCTGCGATTATTCAAATGCTCCTACCTCTTTACAGAGGAAAATTATGGGTAAAAGTAACTTTATGTATGAGTTAGATACAGAAATTTGCCCCTCACAGGAAGAAGGGTTCTGGCCAAATGACTTTCAAGCTTTCAACTTAATCAAAGTTATTGAAGAAGCGGGCATGGCCCTGTTTGAGGGGGCAGACCTTCGGGAAGAAGGGGATAAAAATGGAGCCATAAGAGCTTATGAAAAAGCTCTAAAATTGTTTAGCGATATAAACTTTTCTGCTCTCGAGGAAGCTTTTCTTCATAACGATATAGGATCAACTTATAAGAGTCTTGGTCAATATCAGAAAGCACTTGAGCATTATAGAGAAGCTCAAGAGATTTATAGAAAAAGAGGTATGAGGCTGGATTCCATGGACTTAGATATGGCAATAGGCTCTGTATATCAGGACCTTGGCTTGTATTGGAAGGCTTTGGTTCGCTACGTAAATGTTCAAAAACTTTACGAGGTTAAAGAAAGACCCGTTCGCTTAGCTGACATAAAGTCAAATATATGTTCGCTTCTTGACAGTTTGGGATATCACCAGAGTGCTTTAAATTACTGCCAGCGGGCATACGAGATTTATGAAGTCAGAACTATTACCCCCTTACAAGACGCCCCAGCCTTTGAAATGGAATTAAACCTTGCCAGGTTGAATCTAATTATTGGTAGTATCCACGGAAATCTTAACCAATACCAGGAAGCCCTTGACCACTTTAAAAACGCACAAAAAATTTATGAAAAATGGGGAGGAGACGAAGATTTGGGTAGTGTCTTTAATCGCATGGGCAATGTTCACTCTAATCGCAACAGTTACCAGAAAGCTTTGGACTATTATAAGGAAGCTCTTGGGCTCCTCAATGGATCCAATTTGAAAGAAAAGAAAAAATATTCTGCTCCGGCTCTCCGCTGGATAGTTCTCTCAAACATAGCCCGCGCCCACCAACACCTAAAAGACCACGACAAAGCAATAAACTACTACAAACGCTCCATCAAGGTAATAGAATCCCTCCGTGCCCACTACACCGAAGAAAAGCTAAAACAGGCCTGGCAGAAGAGGACCAAGTACGTCTACGAGAGGTTGATAGATCTGTTGACCGAACGAGGAAAAGGTAAACTAGCCTTCACCTACGCCGAACGTAGCAAGGCCCGAACCTTCCTGGACCTGCTGGCCAAGGGGCCACAGGGCACTCTGGAAAACGTAGTAGAGGAAGGAATAAAGACGGGAACCGTCAAGCCGGAAGCAATCCAGGAGGACGTACAATCGGTAGTCGATACCCTTCCGGAGGATACTGCTGTCCTGGAGT
>JAGXLB010000078.1 GCA_018334915.1 Candidatus Bipolaricaulota bacterium | reverse complement strand
GGGATAATGATATTTTCGATATCTCTCCAAAAGGAGTTTAAAGGATTTTGGGTGCCATATTCTCGTCGACCTGGACGGTCATTGTACTCGTGTTTCTGAATATCGGAGTTAACTGGTACTTGAACAAGTTACCCGAAGAGGAGAGAGCCTCGATAAAAAGCAACTTGCTCAAGGGCTTAAAGGGATGTGCCTAGAAAGTGGCAGCAAAAAGTGTTTGAAAATCGGGGGGTCTCCAAATTGATAAATCAATGAAGAATCATTATTCTATTTTCAAGTAAGTTCAGATAAGCTAGCCAATATCCCAAGAAAGTAAATAGATTGATGACGAAATACATATTGAGGGCATGACCCAGAACCCCGTCCCGGGGTCAGGGTTTTTTATTTAGAAAACAATATTTTTTAATTCCCGCTTTACTGAAAAAAACCGGCATTAAATTGGGGACGGTTTCTGACCAGCACACAACGAGCGGAAAAAGATATTGTTCCTGTCGGACGTTTTCAGGAGATATTTTCAATTTAGTGTTCGATAGAAATTCTGTCGGCCATCTCTTGAACAAACCCTGTGTGTTTATAGATAATTTTTGGCAAGTTTAAAGGAGGTTTACCAGATGGCAGCAGAGGAAAGTAAAATTGAGAAATTCATTTCAAAGACAAGATCCTTCTTTCTTAAATTTCATGTACAATTTCTTTCCGTAATACTGGCATTTATAGTATGTTCTTTAATCCTCCTAATAGTAGGTTACAACCCGATATCAGTTATTGTAAATATCTTCATTGGATCATTTGTTGGTAAATCAAATATTGGTTCTACACTGGTCTCTATGACCACTATTTTACTGACTGGTCTGTCATTTCTTACTTCGATAAAATGTGGTTTGTTTAACATCGGTATGCAGGGACAGTTCTTGATGGGTGCGTTTCTTGCCAGCCTAGCAGGTTTTGCGATTTCTTTACCCGCACCTTTACATATTTTCCTATCTGTACTGGCGGGCACGCTTGGAGGGGTTTTATGGATTCTGCCAGCTCTACTGTTAAAGATAAGAAGGGATGCTTCAGTTTTACTAACTACTTTGATGTTGTCGTTTATTGCTCCGTTTTTTGGACTCTTTTTAGTTAGAATTCCCTTCAACAATCCCGATACGGCCGTTGCCGATACCCCCTATATTCGGCCATCCGCGGAACTACCTCGGATATTACCCCCGTCTAAACTTAATATCGGATTTCTAATAAGTTTAGTCGTAGCAGTGATTTTATACGTTTTTCTCTGGAAAACTGAAATTGGTTACAAAATTAGAGCCGTAGGTTTTGACAAAGAGGCGAGTCATTTTATGGGGATAGATGTTTCAAAATATCGGGGACTCGGTTTCGTGATAAGCGGCGGTCTAGCCGGTCTGGCTGGTTCTATGCAGGTTCTTGGCGTCTGGGGCAGGTTCTTCATGACTGAAGGAAGGGCTGGATTTAGTACTGCTCCCGGCTGGATGGGAATCCCCGTAGGACTAGTAGGGGGGCTTCACCCAATTGGGGCCATGTTCTCGTCATTGTTTTTTGGTGCTTTAGATAGCGGGTTTATGTATATAGACCTATTTACCAACGTACCTGCACCTTTCGCCGGAGTATTGCTGGGCACTATAGTAGTCATAATAAGTACCCCCCTCTTGATTAAGTATCTCGGTGAGAAAATATCCAGTATCTTAGGGGGTTCCAAATGGAATTCGGAATAATTCTCGGTTTACTAGCCGCTACCATTAGAATGACCGTCCCGATAGTCTTACCTGCAATTGGTGGTTTAATTTCCGAGAGATCCGGTATATTGAATATTGGCTTGGAAGCTATGATCGCGGCAGGAGCTTTTGGTGGAGCAGCCATATCGCTGGCTACGGGAAACCCTTATATAGGGATTTTAGGCGCGTTAGTCTCTGGTATAATAATTGCGGCAGCTTTTAGCATTTTTACCGTGAGGTTCGGTGGCAATCAGGTAATAGTCGGGCTTGGTTTTAACTTTATGCTGGCCGGGTTGTTGCCATTTCTCTCGACCAGGATTTTTAGCTACAGGGGAGGTAGCCCTGGAGTTCCAGGAGTGGCTACCGTAAAGATGAGTTCATTTAAAATATCCGTCTTCGAGCCTTTAATCATATTAGTTCCATTACTGGCTTACGTTCTGCTGTACAAAACTGACTTCGGTTATAAGGTAAGGGCTGTGGGTCGAGAGCCTTTCGTGGCCGACGTTTCCGGTATAAGGGTCTTCCGATTGAAGTACGCCTGTGTGTTAATAAGTGGAGCTTTAGCCGGACTGGGAGGTGCCTACCTGGCACTGAGCGTGGCAAATAGATATACTATGGGGATCAGTGCCGGGAAGGGTTTCGTGGCCATAGCGGCAATAAGGCTGGGAAACTGGAAGCCCGTAAAAATCATGTGGGCTTCGTTTTTCTTTGCTTTCCTCTACGCACTCCAGATAGCCTTCCAGGGAAGCTGGATCCCAACTGAGTTCTTCCTGATGGCTCCTTATCTCGGTGTAATCGCGGTTTTAGGTGGTATTGTTGGAGGTATTTCACCTCCTTCGGAGTTTGAACCTTATATTAGAGATTAACTGAGGATGGTGTCCATGTCGAAAAATCAACTCGTCGAAATGAAAGGTATCAAGAAAAGATTTGGGGAAGTAAAAGCCCTAAAGGGTGTTGATTTTGAAGTCGGAGAAAACGAAATCGTCGGCCTGGTTGGTGATAACGGAGCAGGGAAAACGACTTTAATAAAGATCCTAACCGGGATCTACAAGCCTGACGCCGGCCAAATTTATTACAGAGGCGAAGAGAGGTCCTTTTCTTCTCCAAGAGAATCGCGGAACTGGGGAATAGAAACGATTCATCAGGAGATGGCGCTAATTGACGACATGACGATAAAAGAAAACTTCTTTTTAGGAAAAACGCCGACCAGGAAAATAGCGGGCGTAAACTTCCTCGACGAGGACAGAATGGAAAAAATTTGCCGGGAAGCTTTAGAGGAGGTAGGAATTGAATTCGGATCTCTCGACAAGACTGTCGCTCCTCTTTCCGGGGGCGAAAGAAAGGCAATCGCTATCGCCAGATCAATGTACTTTGGCAAGAACCTCGCTGTAATGGACGAACCAACTGCTGCGTTATCTCTGGAGGAGACCCAGAGAGTTCTGGATTACATTAAAAGCATAAAGAAAGAAAATATGTCCGGAATTCTGATTTCTCATCTGACCAGACACGTCTATCCCGCTGCGGATAGATTTGTCATCCTGGATAGCGGCAGAAAAACGGGAGATTTCACAAAGGGAGATATCTCCCGAGAGGAACTCGAAAAACTTATCGTCAGTGGAAGAATGTCAGAAACTGGCCAAAAGACAGACAATACCTCCTGATTGCCAAGGTTAAGGTTAGTGCCCACAGGACTTGTCCAGTATTCAATCATTCGTATTTTTCGGGGTACCTGAGAACCTGGATTGCATATTACTCCGCGCTAGTAATCTTTCAAAGGTTTCCTGACTCCTTAATTTAATTGTCTCTTCATCCAGGTGTGTCCGTCGATCTTCCATTAGTACCTCCCCGTCCACAATAACGGTGTCGACATTGCAGCCACTAGACCCATATGCTAGCTGGGACGGGATATTATGGAAAGGTGTCATCTGGGGTGCGTCCGTCGAAATCATAATAATATCAGCTCTCTTTCCTTCCTCGAGACTCCCAATTTGATCTTCCAGACCGAGTGATTTAGCTCCATTGATCGTTCCCATCTCTAGAACGTCCCAGGCATCAATTACCGTCGGCCTCCCGCCCACCAACTTATTCACTAACGCGGCTATATTAATTTCACTGAGCAAATCCAGATGGTTCTTGCTCCCGGCTCCATCCGTACCAACGGAGACATTAACACCTGCTTCCAGCATTTCAGGGACGGGAGTTACGCCTTCTCCTCCTCTCATTTTTGCGGTTGGTTGATAGGATACATTGACCCCTTTGTCGCCCATGCGAGCTATTTCCTCCTCGTTTACGTAGACAACGTGGGCCCCTAATAGATTTGGTCCCAGTAAGCCGGCATCATCCATGTATCCGACAGGCCTTTTTCCGTATTCCTCTTCCAGCTTCGCCATCTCTTCCTTGCCCTCGGCCATATGAATATGAACCCCGTAACCCTTTTTTTCGGAAATGTTTCCTATCTCGCTTAGCAGAGAGGGAGCGCACGAGTACGTAGCATGAGGGCCAAGCAAAGTAGTAAGCCTCCCACCAGCTGCTCCCGCGTACTCCTCTGTGAATTCCAGCCCCGTCTCCAACGAAGTATCGATATCAGGTCCCCCCTCGTCAAAGATAGGTCTCGCTATTGCCGCTCTTAATCCGGTATCTTCTACTGCATCGACAACTTTTTCGGGAAAGAAGTAATGATCGGCAAAACATGTCGTGCCCGTTTTGATAAACTCGAGTACTCCCAGCTTCGATCCCCAGTATACATCTTCAGGGTTAAGATTGGATTCTATCTTCCAGGCCCGCTCGAGCCATTTCATTCCGGAAAGGTCATCATTGACGCCTCGAAAAAGCGTCATCGCCAGGTGGGTATGGGTGTTTATCAACCCTGGCATAACTATTTTTCCTGAGGCATCTATAATACGGTCGCTCTCGTAGCCCATTCCGGCATCCTTACTTCCACTTACCCCGACGATTTTACCGTCATCGATAGCTATCGAGCCAGCCCTCAGGACATCTCTTCCCGTCATGGGCAAGAGAACCCCGTTTTTTATAAGTAAATCGACTTTCATAATTATTCTCCTCCGCTTTTTATGAGTCTTCCGTCAGCGACTCAAGAACTATTTTAGTCATTCTGTCCACGCCTTCCACTATCTTCTTTCGACTGGCTCTTTCTTCCTCGAAAAATAAATCAGAGACAGTGAGTACGGAGGCGGCTTCTATCCCGAATTTCGAAGCTTTATTAAAGATTCCCGCAGTTTCCATCTCAGCTGCCAGTACCCCGTGATTTGCAAGTTTTTTAATTATTTCAGAGTCGACTTCGTAGAAGTAATCGCTCGTTACTACCTGACCAACATGTATCGGAATAGAATTTTTCTCTGCGCTTTTCCAAAGTTTGCGCATTAAACTAAAATTCGATGCCGGGGACAAAATCGCCTTCTCACCAATCTTATTTATGCCTGTCCCAATCGTGGCCGCAGATTGGGGCAAAACTAAATCGGCGAGATTTAACCCCTCGGACAGGGCTCCGCATGTCCCAACTCTAACTACCCTTGATACCCTGAGCATATTTAGTTCTTCCATTATTATATTTGCCGAAGGTACTCCCATTCCTGTTGTTTGAACGGAAACTTTTGTCCCGTCAAAAAAACCAGTATAACCCAGTAATTTTCTATAATCATTGTAAAGCTCGGGTTCGTCCAGAAATTCCTCGGCAATATACTCAGCGCGTTCCGGATTTCCGGGCAACAGGACTGAGTCCGCCAGATCAGATGATTCAGCTTTTATGTGTATTGGCATCTTTTTCACCCCGATAATCCTTGTCTTTCCGGTTGAAGGGGCACTTCTGTCGCTAGTGTAAACCCCAATGTCTAAGTCAATTCCGATTTTAAATTATCAATTGTACCCTCTAAGTTATCAGCAAGCCTATTTGTTTTTTCTACTATCACACTTTCGTCGAGTGACTTCAGTTCTCGATCTTCCATAAGAATTTCTCCATTGACAATGGTGGTCTCCACGTTACCCGCACTGGCCATATTAATTATTGAGACCTCCGGATCATATCCCGGCAAAATATTTGTTCCCGGATCAAGTACGATTATATCAGCTCTATAACCCTCTTCTAATTTTCCTATAGGTTTCCCCACTGCCTTTTCACCAAACTGAGTGAGCATCATCAAGGTGTGGTTTACATCTATCCCAACCTTATCATGGTACATGCTATTAGAAACCAGTTTGGAACTCGTTCTGGCCTGCCGCGCCTGTTCCAGCAGATCCATGTTATTCCATACTCCACCGTCACTACCCAGCAGTACGTTGACTTCACGTTCCAGAAGTTCCCCAGCACGGGACGGGCCCATGACCATTGCATCCACCGTAGGACACCAGACTACGTTTACGTTAGACTCCGCAACATGACCTATTTCTTTATCGTTCAGAAATATCATGTGAGATGCAACCACTCCAGTATCGAGATATCCCCTATCATGCATAAGTTCAACGGGTCTTTTTCCATAGTTTTCAAGACAGTAATCGACCTCCGTCCTACTTTCAGCGAGGTGCATGGTGAGACCCGTATTATACTTTTCTTTCAAGTCAAAAAGTCCCTCGGAAAGCTCCAGAGAGTTCAGCATAATTTCTCTTAGAGAAGGCCAAATTTGTATTCTATCTTTTTTCTCGTGCCACCGCTGGATTAACCCTTCGTATTCTTCGATTATCTCGCTGGTCTCCTGGTACGTTGGCACATCGGGATCAGTGTCTACTGTCGACTTCGTTACTACACCCCTCATCCCGGATTCAAGTGCGGCCCCGGCAATTTCGTCCGGATGGGGGCCACCCGCTTCTATAAAAGTCGTGACTCCCGACTTTATCATGTTAATCATCGAAAAAAGTGAAGAAATCTTTACTTGCTTTTTTGTTAACTTTTTCTCAAAAGGAATCAGATAATTAAGCCAAACGGGGGGAAGAGAAGCCAATCTATCGTTTACACTACCTCTCAGCATTATCTGGGCATTGTGTATATGGCCGTCAACTAAGCCGGGCATTATTATTTTTCGGGAAGCATCAATCTCTTTCCGGGGGTCGTAATTTTTTTTCAGGTAACTGGTTGGCGCGACTTCCTCAATCTCTCCGTCTATTAAGACCATTCCCTTTCCGGACTTCTCTTTTTCTCCCGGAGTGACAAATGTTCCACCTTTAATCAAAATATCCGCTTCCTGGTTCAACTAGACCCTCCAAAGTAATTTAGAATTACTGCAAATCGTTCCCCGGAAACCAACAATAGCAGCTCCCCCCTGAATCCATGGAAAGTCAGAAAAATTAAGCTAACGAGTCTTCGCAGGGTTGGATAATTTTAATCGAAAATGACCAATAATTATTCCATAAACTTCGTAGTTGACTCACTCTTCATTCTAGCTAAAGTATTCAAATAATCTTTTTCACCGCGTTTCTCTTCCCTTTCCCCCAGTACGTCGTCTATTCTTTTTTCGTCGGTAAGGATATCAATTAATGAACAGGCCGTGATCATTGACGGAATGACGAAAGCCATTTCTTCATCCACTACTTTAAAGTCTTTCGAATGCAGTGCACCTTCAAATCCACCTATGGAAGGTTCAATAGCCGGTACCAGCTGAGCAACATCCCCCATGTCAGTGGAAGCGGTTACGTGCGGGCATTTTTCGTTCACAGAATCCGAACCCAAAATCATTTCCGCATTTTTGTCAAACACATTTGCCAGCACATTACTCGATTCAAATGGCAGGTAGCCAGGATAGTCGGAGATTTTAACGTCAGCTCCCAGAGAAAGGGCCCCGCCCTTCAATGCTTGATCGACCTTCTCGTTTGCTCTCAGCATTGCGTCAACTGTTTTTGCCCTGACGTAAGTTTCCATCCTCACGTCACTCGGGATTACGTTAACTTCTTCCCCCCCTTTAGTAATAATTGGGTGCACTCTTACAACGTCTTTTTCCAGGAAAGTTTCTCTTCGAGCATTTATAGCTTCTAGACCAATATTTGCCGCATTTAATGCGTTCACACCTTTTTCTGGTTCTGCTCCCGCGTGGGCGCTTCTTCCCTGAAACTGGACGAACTTCCCCAGAAAACCATTCATGGAAATCCGGCTCCTAACAGTTCTTTCGGGGCTATTATCGGCGTGGACTATGAGGGCTGCATCTATATCCTCGAAGTGTCCATTTCTTATTAATTCCTGCTTTCCGCTAAAATATTCTATTTCGCCCTGTTGAATTAATTTCTTTCTATACTCCAGATCAATAAACTCCTCAGCTGGAACTGCCATAATGCTTATGGACCCCGATAAATGCTCAATCACATTAGTGGTAGCAAATCCATAGGCCACACCAATTAGATTAGCTAATTGAGCGTGGTGACCACAAGCATGGACAGCTCCAGTTTGAGGAGCAGATTCCGGATGATCGCTATTTACGAGCGCGTCCAGCTCTCCAAGAACAGCTATGTTTGTTTCGACTTTGGCTTCCTTGCTGCCAGAGATCTTCGTCTTTAATCCAGTTTTTGCTAAACTTTTTTTAACGCCTAACCCAAGTTCTTTTAACGCCCCGGCTATCTTTGCACTCGTGCGCTCTTCCTTAAATCCTAATTCCGGATTATCCTGGATGTCCTTAGCTAAAGAAATTATTCGATGGCCGTTTTCCTCTATTGCTTTGCATGCTTCATCCTTTAGCTGTTGAAGCTCTGACATTTTATATGAGCCAGCGAGTAGAAGTCGAAGTTAGAAACTGGCAACTTAACCTCTATACCAGGGGTACCTCAAGCCCTCTTGCTCGTAATCCGTCCACGGTAAAGATCCAGGAACTTCTATTTCACCGGCCAGGATTTTTTCTCTAGCTTCATCTACCTTTTCCAGTACTTTTTCCGGTTCAGGCAGGGTAACAGCTGAAGTAGATTCGCCCATTCCTGCTATTCCGCTGGGTCCAACACCCGTTTCGACACCGTAAACGTAAATGGATCCGGGCTCAAAAACTCCCTCGGAAAGGGCTCTCGCCGTATCGATAACCGAAGCTTCTACTCGTTTAACCATGCTGGTTATAATATGATCGGGTTCGAGAAAAGCCTGAGGACTATCCACACCTATCGCCAGAGTATTCTCTTCGGCAGAGGCTTCGAATACACCCAATCCGGACTGACCGGCCGCATGGAATATTATATCCACCTTGTTTGCAATCATGCTCAACGCCGCTTCTTTTGCTCCACTTACGTCATCAAAGGATCCCACGTACTTGGCCACAACTTCTATATCAGGATTGGCCCATTTGGCTCCTGCCTCGTAACCCAGGTAAAAATCTTTTATAACGGGTATCTCCATACCTCCTACGAAACCGACTTTAGCGGCCGGGTTCGTCTTTTCCATCTCCATTTCCGTGACAATGCCTGCTATAACGCCTACGAGGAATGATCCTTCGTTCTGTTTGTATATTATCGAAGCTACGTTTGGTCTATCCTCAACCACGGCATCAATAACCATAAACTCCTGGTCGGGAAAGTCCTTGGAAACCTCTTTTACAGGCTCCGCGGCAAAAGAACTTTCAGCTATAATTAAGTCGTATTTACCTCGTTTTGCCATACCACGGGCAATTCTTCCATACTCTTCCACAGCTCCTGGAGGAGCTTCGACGTAGTCGTAACTTATGTTATACTGACGTTCGGCCGCCTTTAGACCAGAAAAAGCCGCATCCGCAAAAGATTGATCTCCCAAACTGCCAGCCAGTATCATTCCGATTTGGGGGGTGCTATTGTCCTGCGCTTTTACCACGGTTCCAAACACAGCTAAAAATGCAAAAAATAGTGCCATCAGAAGTATAGAAGTCCGAAATAAATTTTTCTTCAACTCCCTCACCTCCATGTTTGAGTTGGAGTTTCAAATTTTTAGTTTTGGCTACCTAGTTGATAAGAATCTAACATACTGTGTAGTTGAATTGCAACCAATCCATTACAGTTAAAGAAACATTTTCAACCTCACCTTGAATGCAATGTTTCAGTGTTCATGTCAGTAAATCCCGATTTCGAAAACCTGTGTTCTTTACAAGCTGTCACTTTGTAAGAAATCCGCCCTATACCCGCTCGCAGAGACAAGCAACCCCAACTGGCCGGCCGAATGAAACCCGCCTAAAACGGCAATAAGAGTTTCGTAGATACCATAAATCCATTTGACTTCTAAGCCACACGTTTGTCTAATAGAAAAGATGAAGCAATAAAAAAGAGCGACCAAATCTGGTCGCCTTCTCACAGCTTGGTTCCTCAACTGAGAAAACTTCCCTAATTACTCCACCAGTTCCGGCTTACACACCTGCCGGTAACGACAGTGACGGCAGAAGTTGTCGTTTTCTTCTTTCGGGAAGTCCTCTTCTTCGGCTTGGTTGGCATCTTTTTCTGCAAGCATCTCTTTCATATTCTCAACGGAATTTAAGATTTTTTCTCGGGTCTGCCGTTTACCCTCTTTGTTGAAGGTTCGTTTGTGTGGCTCATCTTGATTTACGTTGTAAGCCGTCAGGTGGATCTTATCTTCCGGGGTATCCCAAACTTCAGAGGCATAGTAGCCGTAAATGTTTAACTGGGTGGGATCCGGCTCGTTTTTGGAGTTGCCGGACTTCCAGTCAATTACTCGAATGGAACCGTCATCTTCCGGATAGGCAAAATCAATCTTCACCCAAACCTTAACTCCATCTACCGTAAAGTTGTCGGCTGCCGGACCGGAAGGTAAATTTTTCCACGTATTTAGATCCGGGGAAATGTTCTTCCAGATGTTTTCCGAACCCCTCAAATCGCCTTCTAAAGCGAGGCAATCGTCCATGGACAGTGTTTTGGCCTTTTCCCAGAATTTAGAGCCAATAAAGCTGTCTATGGACCTGATAACGTCATCTCGCAACAACTGCCAGGCTTCATCATCTATCTCTTCCTCATAATAATGTTCCAGCAGGCCAAAATTATTCTTGGGATTAGCTTGATATTCACCAGTGAGGGAGGCCTTGTACTGCTCTCGCATCTTATCCACTACGGCTTTTTTGAATTCCTCAATATCTAACGTTTCGTTTGTAAGGAGAAATTTTAACAGGAATGCAATGGCTTCGTGGATTATGGTCCCCTTCCAGGTATGGCGACTGTTGAGTTTCTTCAGCCGGTAGATGGTTTTTTCCGCTCCGGGGCCTCGTCCTCCCAACCGTCCCAAAAGCCGTAATAATCGAAGTAATACTTGCGTTTGCAACTTTTGAAAGTGGAAAGCCGGCTATTCGACCAGGAAAAATTGTTTTGGAAATCCTCAGACATGAAAAATCCTCTTGTTAACTCAAGTGGATATTAAAATTACCATTATAATCAATTGATAAGGCCTTTTTAGACCTTCGTCCATAATATAAGAACGGGAGAATTTATGCAAACGGAATAAAAAAGAGAGGTGCCGCCTGGCACCTCTCGGTAAAAACTAGTAGGTTGATGTTAGTCAGAAATTTCGCTTGACTATCCAGTAAAGTTATCCATTGGTGAAGAGGTACTATAGCTTTCTTGTAAGGCCTTATCACTCATGTGGACATATTTCAAAGCGGTACTCATCTGTTCCCATCCAAACTGTCTCTTTAAAGAGAAGGGGTCCAAGCCATTCTGTACGGCAAGTGTAGCTGACGTATGCCTTAAGACGTGAGGAGACACCTGGACATCCTCTAGACCGGCTTCTTTCTGGATCCTCGTTATCACTCGGCCAACGTGCCTTTTCTTCAATTTGTCTCCGTTCTGAGATATGAAGATCGTA
>JAGXLB010000077.1 GCA_018334915.1 Candidatus Bipolaricaulota bacterium | reverse complement strand
GGGGAGAACCGACCGACTCCAGCCTATGGGGTAGATTAAGCCCTCTGGTGACTGGTCCGGGTGGTGGACTGGCACATCCAGTTTCTTCAACCAGGCAGTTTACCGCCGCGAGGGCCGCACCGACGTTTTCCTTTTGATGTGGTAATAATTCTACCTCGCGGGGCTCTCCGGGACAAAATTCGACCAGTGTGGGTTTTCTATTGGGAACTTCCAGGTCCAGACCTTCTTTAATTACTGCATAGTCCCTTTCTCCCTGGTTATTAAAAATCCTGAGTTTTGCTTCGCGATATTTTTCGAACGAACCGTGTCGTTCCAGGTGATCAGGTTGCAGGTTTGTTAGAACGGCCACGTGCGGTTTAAACTTTTCCGTGGTTTCGAGCTGATAACTGCTGACCTCTACGACCGCCACGTCGGACGGGGTTAACGAGGAAATCTGGCTGATGAATGGCGTTCCGATGTTCCCGCAGGCAACCGAACTCGTCCCCGCGAACCCTAGAATTTCATTTATAAGATTTACAGTCGTAGATTTACCGTTGGTTCCCGTCACCGCTACAATCCTGTCCGTTGGTGACAGCCTGTAAGCAAGTTCGATTTCACCGATCGTGGGTATTCCGTGGTTCCGCGCTTCCTTCACCATTTTGTGATTGGGGGGTACTCCGGGAGAAAGAACAACCAGGTCTGCAGTAAGGACTCTTTCCGAATGGCCGCCCTCTTCAAATTCTACACCTCTCCTCCGGAACTTATTTCTGGTTTTCGGTTTTATTTCGTTGTTTTCAGTTACAAATATTTTTATACCTTTTCCAACCAGCGAATCTACGACGGCCCGACCCGTCGCACCAGCACCGAATACCGCTATTTCTTTGTATTTTCGGAGCGGATCGGTTTTAACCAATTTTCTTCACTCCTGAATTCATTTGGAAAAACTTTACTTTTCCGCCCGGGAAACTTCAACGACTCTTGTCCTTTTCCAGGGCGAACTAGAAGAAAGACAGGAAAGTTCGAGATTGGTAGGAACATTATAAAGATCCACAGAAACATTATTGAGGCAAGGAAAGTGGTAATTTCTCGACGGGAGACTCTGGAACCCCCTGAAAAATTTGGCTACAGTCGAAGTTATTCTCCTCAGAAGTATCGGAAATTAAAAAAGCGAACTACCCCACAATAATGAGGTAATTCGCCGATAAGACTCTTTGCGTAACGCAACCTGGTTAAACTATGCGATTAAATTATCTCCATTACCTTTGCTTCAAGCTCCTCCGGAGATACCAGGTCTACATAGCCCCTGGATTCGTCCATATTTTCTTTAGCTTTTTCCTTGAATTTGTCCGGTACCACGATGATGACAGGTATATCGTGTCTTCGGCAGGCAAAAAGCCTGTCGTCAATCGAGACGTGTTCCATACCGGTTACCGAAACCAGTTTATGGAGGTAGGAAATTATAACGTCAAAGTCGTCTGAGCTGGTGACGTGGGCAATATATTTTCCATGTCCGTCGGTGCCGTTTCCAAGAGGTAGCGTGTCGTTCCCCTGGGCACAAAGACTGCTTAGTAAATCCGGATCCGTTCCTTCCATGTAACCAATTAAAGCCATTAAAATCACCTCAAATTATTATATAGGTGGAAGCGCCTTTCCTTCAATACAGGTCCGACCGGATATTTGAGCTTAGTCCTGCTCGATAATTCCCAGGTAAACGTGAGTTAAGACCAGTGTAACCCAGGTCTGGAATATAGTGGTGAGAATTACGCTTATCGTCGCTCCCCACCCGGGCGGGACTCCTCCTAGAGTGAAGCTGATAAGAAAGAGCGGCACTTCGAAAATCAGGATGATGCGAAAAATACTTCCCCATCTGTTGGCGGTATGGTTCCAGCTGTTTTCCAGAGCTTTAGTAATATCGGTTTCTTTGCCAAGGAGTACTTCCTGGTTGGTGAAAATAAATTTTACGTAGAGGTATACTCCTGGAACTATGAACAAAAAAAATCCAAGAATAATTCCCGCCCAGGCCACGAGGTTCACCGCTATTAACGGTAAATAGTTTGGCCTCACTCTATCCAGGGATCCGGGTAAATTAGGGGATTCACCGGAGTGAATATTTCTATCCATGAAGATAGCCATTCCTGAGGCGAGAGGCGTAAGCAGAAGTAGAATCAATATCCTTAGGATTATGCTCCAGCTGGGTCCGAAGGTGGTGAGCGCCCGGTCCGAACCCAGAGCGGCGTTTAAAAATGCGGTCACGAAGAAAGGGGCAAAGAGGATGGGAAAGTTAACGGTTTCCTCTATTGCCCCTTTGATCAGCTCGTCTATCTTCATCTAGTTAACCAACTATCTCTGTACTTTTGAAATTGCATTTGCAATTATCTCCAGTCCTCTGTCCAGGTTTTCCTGATCTATCACAAGAGAGGTTAACAATCTTATTACGTTGTCGTCGAGACCGGCAGTAGGAATGATCAGTCCGTCTTTTAAGGCGAGATCGACTATCTCTTGAGTTATTTCAGATGCGGGCTCTTTTGTGTTTCCGTCCTTTACTAATTCCATACCTACCATGGCTCCGAGCCCCCTGACATCTCCAACAATTTCGTACTCCTCTTTCAATTTGTTGAATTCTGCAGTGACTCTTTCACCAATCTCTGAAGCGCGCTTGAGGAGGTTCTCCTCCTCTATGACGTCCAGGACGGCGAGAGCCGATTCTATCGCAACCGGATTTCCGACGTAGGTCCCTCCAACGCCTCCCGGACCCGGAGCGTCCATTATTTCTTCCTTTCCGATAACACCTGAAAGAGGTAACCCTGCGGCAAGAGACTTTGCCACGGTTATGAGGTCTGGTTCGACGTCGAAATGCTCGTGGGCGAAAAACTTCCCCGTCCTACCTATTCCGGACTGAATCTCATCAAAAATTAAATCAATGCCGTACTTATCTGACAGTTCTCGAAGGTAGGGTAAAAAATCGTCCGGTGGAACAAGGAAACCTCCCTCGCCCATAACGGGTTCGACTATTATCGCTGCGACGTCCTCCGGGTCCACCATATGTTTTAATTTCAGTTCAAGTTCTTCGACAGCAATTCCCGATCTGTACTGGTTAGGGTAAGGGAGCCTGTAAACGTCCGGAGCGAACGGGCCAAAGCCCGCTTTGTACGGGGTTGCCTTGTGAGTCAACGTCATAGTGAGCAAAGTCCTACCGTGAAACGCATTTTCGAACGCTACGAGTGCGCCTCGTTCGGTATCTGCCTTGGCGAATTTTACTGCATTTTCAACTGCTTCCGCACCGCTGTTGAAGAAGGCGGCTTTTTTAGAAGCTTCTCCCGGAGCGAGTTCTGAGAGTCTGGCGGCGAGCTTAGGGTAACTCTCGTACGGGATAGCGGTAAAGTCCGTATGGAAAAATTTCTCTGCCTGGCTCTTTACCGCATTTACCACTCTAGGGTGGCTGTACCCTACTGCCAGACAGCCCCAACCTCCACTGAAATCGATGTAAGTATCGCCGTTTTTGTCGTGAACTATTCCTCCTTGGCCCCGTTCGATATATTCCGGCGCTAAAGAGCTCATCGGTTCTGGCAGATAATTTTCTAGATTTTCTTTATTCATTCGACTTCCCCCCTCGACTTAAATTTTTTTCGCCTATTCTCCCGACACACCAAATTTAACCCATCGGGATCAATAATTGACGAGTTACCTGATGTATAGACTAGATTATGATAGTAAAGCAGGAAGACGGTTGCAATAAACTGGCTTTTAGCTAAAGAATAGCTGAACTTATAGTTCATCCGGGATCGTACTTTTGATCGTACCGCTTTAATGAGCTAATATTTGCTGAATTAGAATATCGGGGGCGGTACCATGAACCAAGAAAGATACTTTTTGATCCCCTTTGTTTTTGGGTTAGTCCTGGTCATATCCCTGGCTATACTGGCGGGGGAGGGTTATTCAGAGCCGGACAAAATTGTTACTCTCTATCAGAGTGGTCCTTCACTAGTGATAGATAAGGAGGAAGTAAAGCTGGATGGAGGGTTGAATAAACTCACCAGAAGACTACCGGAAACGGTAGTTACGGAGACGATATTCACTACCAGCCCCGGGGCAAGCCTTCGGAGTTCAAAAACAGTCCCGGCGGTAAAATCCAAAAACCGTTTACTCGAGGAGCTTGTCGGTACTACGGTTTCGGTAACTAGGCCGAGAAGTTCGGAAACCACCCTGAAGGGTAAGCTGGTTGGAATCTTCAGTGGCAAACCTTTATTAAAAACTTCGGACGGCGAGATGAGATTAATCAATAATCCAGAAGAGTACGGGTTCCAGGAGTTTTCTCCGGAGGGCAAAAACGCCAGGTTGGAACTGGAGCTGACCGCCAGGGAGGATGTTGAGACGGACCTGACCCTGGGCTATCAACTTTCTAAGTTAAACTGGTCTCCCCAGTACATAGTATTTCTGAACGAAGAAAAGGAAGCGCTGGACCTTCAGGGAATTGCAAATATAGACAATCAAACGGGCTGGAATTTCCGTGGAGTCGCGTTGAGACTGCTGGCCGGTGAACCGAAAAGGGAAGAAAGTGGGGATAACTACTTTGCTATGGCCAGGAGTCTTAACCAGGAGGAAACTCCCGGTCCGGAGCAAGTATTCGAGTATTACCGCTATAAAGTAGGGTTCCCTGTGAATTTGGCCAGCGGGGCAGAAACGCAGGTTAAGTTCCTCCATAAGGATTCCGTAAGCTATCGAAAGTATTATTTATTCGAACCTTACACATCCTCTGCGGTAAGGACGATGATAGAACTAACCAATACTGAGGGCGCAGGTCTGGGCCTTCCACTTGCCTCGGGGACGATAAGGGTTTACCGGAAAAACGAGGAGAGAACTTTTATCGGGGAAGACACGTTACCAAATCTCCCCGTAGAAAGGGAAGCAGAATTAGAACTGGGGGACGCGTTCGACTTAAAAGGCGAGAGGAAGAGACTCAGCCACGAGAAGATAGGTGAAAGGGTCTGGAGGGATAGGGTTGAGCTAACGCTCGACAACAAAAAGGAGGTTCCAGTACCACTGCTGATTAAAGAAAGGATGCCGGGTGACTGGGAGATACTACGGTCGAGCCACGATTACGAAATAATCAACTCTCGGACAATCCAGTACGAAGAAACCGTGCAGGCCAAAGAAAGAATCGAGATCTCTTACCTTGTCCGGTACGAGCATTGATCGTTTCACTGGAATTACTATTGGTTAAATCTTAAGTTTTAACCATGAAAAATGGAGATGAAGGTTTTAATTACGCGCGTTATGCTAGAGCAATTGAAGAGGCTCTAGATAGATTAGCTGCAAAGAACGGAGTAGTCGATACAAGACAAATTCGGCTGGAGACTTCCGTTCCAAAGGACCTGCTAATTGAAGTTCTGGATAAAGGAATAGTGGACTTTCCCGAGAGAATTGAAGAAATTGTCGACAGCGAGGAGGGTAAAGAGTGGAAGAGATAAGTTTTGGTACAGATGGCTGGAGAGGCGTTATCGCTGATGATTATACCTACGAAAACCTCGGTCGGGTCGCTGAGGCGACGGCGAACTATTTGAAATCGCCGGAACGGCGAGAACTGGAAGTGTACGATCAATGGGGAACAACCTATAGATCTGCCGACGATGGAGTAGTTATTGGATACGACGGTCGGTTTTCATCGGAAAACTTCGCGCTCTACGTTGCCAGAGTACTAGAGGAGTCCGGCGTACCTGCCTGCGTGTCGCAGACAATGGTTCCCACACCTGCACTGTCTTTTGCCGTCAGGGAAATGGAAGCGGCGGCTGGTATAATGATTACCGCCAGCCACAACCCCCCCGCATACAACGGTTTCAAGGTAAAGATGGAATCGGGTGCTTCTGCTCCTCCTGTAGTTACTGACAGAATAGAGGCCAATCTGCCCGACGATTCACCTGACTTAGATCCAGGTTTGGAAGTGGAAAGGGTCGACGTCACCTCCAGTTACGTCGACGCCCTTGGCGAGATCGTCGATCAAGATATGATTACAAAAAACCCCGTTATGGCTGTTATAGACTCCATGTACGGTTCGGCTCAGGGACTTACAGCTGAGGTACTGGATAGATTTGGAGTTCAATCAGTGGAAGTTCGGGACGAGTTCAATCCGAGCTTCAGGGGAATTAGGCCCGAACCTCTGGAAGAGTACCTGGACCCTTTAAAAGAAGCAGTTGCCGAACAGAGAGAAGAAGTAGACGTACCGATAATCGGCGTAGTAACGGATGGGGACGGAGACAGAGTATCTGCCATGGCGGAAGATAGTTCGTTTATAGATGCTCATAGAACCTACGCCCTTTTGATGAGGTACCTGATTGAGGAAAAGGAATGGGAAGGAAAGGCAGTCAAGAATTTTCCGCTTACGGACATGATCTTCAAGATAGGGCAAAAGCACGATAGGGACGTGACTGAAACGCCGGTGGGGTTCAAGTTTATTGCCGAAAAGATGGTGAAAGAAGACGTGCTTATCGGTGGAGAAGAAAGCGGTGGTATTGGACTTAAAAATCACATACCCGATCGTGATGGAATTTTTTGTTCGCTAATGCTAATAGAGATGGTTGCTCGGTCGGGAAAACAGCCGACGGAACTGGTAAGCGATATGATGGAAGAATTCGGCGGCCACTATTACCGGAGGAACGACATCCACCTGGAAGCCCGACGGGAAGTTGAAAAGCAAACGATGGAGGACCCTCCGGACAGAATCGGTGATTTTGTGGTTCGGAAAGTGGAAACGACCGATGGAGCAAAGCTCCGGTTTGAAGACGGGTGGCTGCTGATAAGAGCCTCCGGGACTGAACCTCTGTTGCGTCTTTACTGTGAAATGGACGACATGAATAAAGTCGATCAAGTATTATCCGAAGCGGAAAAATACGCGCGAAACCTGGCAGGTGAATAAAACGAGATGAAAGAAGTGTCCGAAGATTATAACTTCGAGGAGATAGAAGACAGATGGCGAGACTACTGGCAAGAAGAAGGTACCTTCAGGGCGGACCTGGACGATACAGATAACAACTTTTATTACCTTAACATGTTTCCCTATCCCTCCGGGACTATGCACGTTGGCCATGGGAGGAACTATATAATCGGGGATACTTTGACCCGGTTTATGCGGATGAAAGGGCTGAACGTTCTGAACCCGATGGGATTTGATGCTTTCGGACTGCCCGCGGAGAACGCCGCAATAGAGCGGGGAATTCAGCCCGAGGAATGGACTCGGGAAAACATCGAGGACTTTAAAGAACAGTTTCGTCAGTGGGGAATAGAGTACGACTGGGACAAGGAAGTACAAACTCACGATCCTGGTTACTACAAATGGACACAGTGGTTGTTCCTCAAACTCTTCGAGGAAGACCTTGCCTACAGGGACGAGAGCCCTGTAAACTTCTGTCCCCACTGTGATACGGTTCTGGCCAATGAGCAGGTTATAAATGGTAGATGCGAGCGCTGTGATGCCGAAGTTGAAGAAAAACAATTAGAACAATGGTTCTTTAGTATTACGGATTACGCTCAAGAACTGCTGAACGACCTGGACGATCTGGACGGTTGGCCGGACCACGTAAAGAAGATGCAGCGGGACTGGATTGGCAGGAGCGAAGGTGTAGAGATAACCTTTGACCTTGCCGATCGCCAGGGAGAACTGGATGTCTTTACTACCCGGCCGGACACCCTTTTTGGCGCAACGTACATGGCTCTCGCTCCCGAACATCCGATCGTTGACGAGATAATCGACGATGTCGAGGAGGAAAGCAAAAGAGAAAAACTTAGTTCTTTCGTGAAAGAGACGAAACGGATAGACCAGACCAGGAGAGCCGGCGGAGACCTCGAGAAAGAAGGTGTATTTACGGGCGAATACGCAGTCAACCCGGCAACGGGGGAAGAAATTCCGATATGGATCGCTAACTTCGTTCTGACCGAGTACGGCTCTGGCGCGATAATGTCTGTGCCGGCTCACGACCAGCGGGATTTTGACTTTGCCCGGAAGTATGATCTTCCAATTGTTGAGGTAGTAGCTCCGAAAAAAAATGAACCCACCAGGGAGTTAGAAGAAGCTTACGAGGAACCGGGATACCTCGTTAATTCGGGGGACTTTAACGGGCTGGGTTCGGATACGGCTTATAGAGTGATCGGCGAATGGTTGAAAGAGAAAGGAGAAGGTAAATTCACCGTCAACTTTAAACTCCAGGATTGGTTGATAAGCAGGCAGCGATACTGGGGTGCACCGATACCAATGATCCATTGTCCTAATTGTGGAGCTGTCCCCGTTCCCGAGGAAGATCTACCTGTGGAACTTCCTGAGGTTGACTTTATTGGCAGTAAGGGTTTATCGGCGATTGACGAGTTCGTCGAGACGACCTGTCCTCGGTGTGGCGAGGAAGCAAAGCGAGAGACTGATACAATGGACACATTCGTCGACTCCAGCTGGTATTACCTCAGGTACATATCTGCTGGAAACGGGGAAAAAATATTCGACACCGACAAAGTAAACGACTGGCTTCCGGTAGATCAGTACGTCGGTGGCGTCGAACACGCCATCTTGCACCTCCTCTATTCGAGGTTCATCACGAAGTTTCTCAAGGATATCGACCTTGTCGGCTTCAAGGAGCCGTTCGAAAGACTGTTTACTCAGGGTATGATCTCCCATCGGGCGTACCGCTGTTCCGACCATGGCTGGATCCGACCTCAAAACGTTGAAGACGGAGATAAATGTCCGGAATGCGGCGAGGACCTGAGGGTTACTATGGAATCCATGTCCAAGTCGAAAAAGAACGTTGTATCTCCCAATAAACTCATAGACGAATATGGCGCGGACACGGAAAGGATATATACACTGTTTATCGGACCGCCGGAGAAGGATGTAGAATGGAGTGACAAGGACGTAAAAGGCAGTCACCGGTTCCTGACACGTGTCTGGCGGTTGGTTATCCAGCATCTGGACCTGTTTGAAGAAGATCATGAACTGAATGTCGAGGAACTCGACGACTCGGAGGTAGAACTCTGGCGAAAGGTCAACCAGACGGTAAAGGAAGTAACCGAGGATCTGGAAAACTTCAGCTTCAACACGGCAGTCTCCTCAGTTATGGAGTTGACAAACGAGTTCTACAGATTGATATCCGACGGAAATACGGATAAAGGACTGCTGAAAGAAGGAATAAAAAGGCTAGTTTTGATCATTTCGCCGTTTACTCCGTTTATCGGAGAAGAACTCTGGCACAGGATGGGTAATGATTATCCAGTTGCCGAAGAGGAATGGCCCGGGTGGGACGAGGAGGCGCTTCAGGAAGAGCAGACGGAACTGGCAGTTCAGATAAACGGCAAAGTCAGAGCTCACCTGGAAGTTCCGGCAGATATTACGGATAACGAGGAAGAACTTCGTGAAAGAGCTCTGAATCTCGACAGGATCAGCGAACGAGTGGACGGTAAGGAGATAAAGAAATTCATCGTCGTTCCCGGTAACCTGGTAAACATAGTAATTTAACCTTCGATCGAGAAGCTGTGGTTACCGAAATCTCAAAAAGCTGAGTTAGGGCTTGTGGTTGATCGGGACGATCTTGAATAGCTAGTTGGGGATAGTTATAATGTCTTTGCTTGGCGACGTAGCCAAGGGGCCTAAGGCAGGGGATTGCAAATCCCCCATCCCCGGTTCAAATCCGGGCGTCGCCTCATGATCTATCTTGGGTGGTTAGCTCAGCTCGGGAGAGCGCTTGCTTGACGTGCAAGAGGCCGCTGGTTCAAGTCCAGCACCACCCACCACCTCTCTAAATGCTCAACTCATAGGGGTTTAAAAAATATCTTTTAACCCTCGCCTGACTCCGATTTAGTCCATGAATTCACGCAAGCAGGCGCTCATATTTTCGTCCGAAAATTACGGTAGGTCTAACTCAAATAGTTCAACTTCCAAGTCCAATAGAACCTCTCAAAATTCAAAAATCCCCCTGGGAGAAGCAGTAGATGATTTCACCCTTATGGGAAAAGTTGATGGTAGATCCGAAAAAACCCTCAACTTATATGACTACGTTCTTGAAAACTTTCTAAAACATTGTGGCGAAGATATGTTAATTGCTGACATCCAACCAAAAATTATTAGGGAGTATTTAGCGGAATTAATGGATGAAGGCTTAAAGAATACTTCGGTGGCAATTCACCACAGAGTCTTAAATGCTTTCTTCGATTGGCTAATCGAAGAAGGTAAATTGGCGGAATCTCCCACGAGGAATATCGATGAACCAAATACACCTAATAAATTTCCTAAAGTATTGGATTCTGAGCAGATAGAGGAACTTCTTTACACTGCAAAGAACTGGAGAAAGACCTGGGCCGGCTATCGTAACTTTACGATAATAGTTACTTTTTTGGATACGGGCCTCAGATTAAATGAACTGGTCAACGCAAAGTTGGAAGACCTCGATATAAAACAGCGGTCGATAAAAGTTCATGGTAAGGGAGCAAAAGACAGGAAGGTATATTTTGGAAAGAGAAACTACAAATGCTTAAAACGGTGGCTCAAGTTAAGGGAGGATAAAGGAAAGATCTGGGACGATACTATATTTATCTCCCAGAACGGAGATAAGTTAAAGAAAAGACACGTACAGCGGGTCATTACCAGAATACAGAGGGAAGCTAACCTCGAAGAGGTCCAAGTTTCGCCTCACGTATTAAGACATACTGCCGCAACTTTGGCAGTGCAGAACGGACTAGATCCCTTCTCGCTTAAAAGACAGTTCGGCTGGGAGCAAATGAGGACTGCACTTAGATACGTTCACATGAGTGACAAAGCTTTGCAGGAAAGCTACCGGCACTCTTCTCCGATGGATAATTTCGGAAGCTAAAAGAGCAAAAATAAGTATTCCAAAATTCTCGTACTCTTTCCGAGAGGTGTCAGACGGCACCTCTTTTTTATTCCGTTTGCACAAATCACATTAATGATATAGTATGGGTTAAGTACCGAATATTAACTTCTCAATTAGGTTTAAAGGTAATTTAGTAACCAAAGGATTTTACCATGTCCGAAGACTTCAAAAAACAATTTTTCCTGGTCGAACAGCCGGCTTTCCACCTTCAATAGTTGCAAGCGTAAGTATTACTTCAATTATTACGGCTTTTGGGACGGTTGGGACGAAGACGCTCCGGAACGGGTCCGAACCATTTACCGGCTGAAGAAGCTCAATAACCGCCATACCTGGAAAGGAACGATAATCCATGAGGCAATTGCATTTCTGTTAAAATCTCTTCTTGAAAACGAGACGTTAGAGGTTGAGGAATTCAAAGAGGCCGTGGTAGAGAGAATGAGAGACCAGTACAGAACCTCTGATTCAGGTCACTATAAAGCCGATCCTAAGAACAACTTTGATCTACTTGAACACGAATACGACGAAGAAGTGGCAAAAGAAACCTGGCAGTTGTTAAAAGAGAGCGTTTTAAGGTCCATAGGCAACTTTAGAAGCTCTAAATTCTGGAAGAAGGCCCAATTACTACCGCAGGAGGATTGTTTGTCTTTAGAAGGCGATTTGAAGGGTTCGGACAATATCTGGAAAA
>JAGXLB010000278.1 GCA_018334915.1 Candidatus Bipolaricaulota bacterium | reverse complement strand
TGAACTACCTTTTGAAATACCTTGAGTATAACTTTACCGTTAGAAAATTGCCACTAAAATTAGGATACTATACAATTGGATGGCTGTTCAAGTGTAAAACCAGACCCTGTACTCGGGGGTTTGGCTCAACAGCAACGTTTTGGTGGAGCACAGGGACCGGGCCTACAGACATTCCGTTGCCTCTCATTATGACTCTTCGACTCCAGGCCAATCATCAAAAGCCTCCATTATCCTTGGGTCGGGGCATCTCCTTCGATAAAACTTCTCATACTCGTTTTTGAGCTTTTCTAGCTCCCCCAATGCTTCTTCTTTCTGGTGATCCTTTATTAGAAATTCTTGAAGCAAGAATTGTAACCAATAGCCTACGTAAAGGTAAGGAGTAATTGCCTGATAGAATTGTGGGTTTAGGAAGTGCAAAAAATCGTTAATAAACGTCTTAAAGGTTTCCGGTTCGGGAATGAGGATTTGGGGAGGAGTCGTCTCCTTCGCTCCTTGACCCTCAAAATCGTCGTCGTTTCGACGGAGGACGTAACCAATCAGGCCGTTCCGAGCCAGGCGGCCCCTGGCCCAGCGAAGATCTTTTTCTTCATGAAGGAATCGGTGAAACTGGTCCCCGAGCAAACTATAGTTTACCCTATTTTCCTTATAGTGGTCGGAGTCCATTTCTCCTTTCACGCTCTCAAATAACTCTTTTTGGTTCGTTTCTGGAATTCGCAGGAGCGAATCCTCCGTCTTCCAGTTGAAGGACTTTTCTCCACCGAGTATTTTAATCAGTTCCACAAGGCGCTCGCGGTTTAAGTCCTCGTAATATTCGTTCACCCTTTTCAGGACTGAGTCAAGAATGGCGTCCTGGTTATGTTCTGCCTTATTGCTTAGGTAATGATAGATTTCCGCTTCGACCCCTAAATCGCAGACTTCCTTGACCGCCCAACCCATTAGTTCATCGTTTTCTTGCATGAGAACGTTTGTCCTGCGAAGGAAATCTAGTTGATTTTCCGTCTTTTCCCGGAATATAAAGGCCCAGAAAGCCGGAGAAAGTATGTCGGGGTCCTGGGCATAATCCCGGGAAAGTTCTTTTAGCTCCTCACCCTCTAGCTCTCTTCCGGACCAGATTAAGGACAAAAACTTCCCCCGGGACAGCCAGTAACGATAATTTAGTACCAGATCTTCTCGCTTTTCCCTTATCTTTTGGTCCAGAGCTAGATAGTCGCCCCACTTCTCTGCCAGTGAAGATTCAATAAGCAAAAGATTGAGCATCTCAAGGGCGTAATCACCATCTACCTCTTTGGTGTCCTGATAGTGGTTGTAGAAAAAGGCAAATTTTTCCTCCAGGCCAAGCTCTTTGAAGTCCCTCTGCTGACTTTGCCAGCTGGTGTTATCGGTGTCATTACTGGTATCTTCGGGGGTGTCGATTCGTTTGACTCGCTGCCCCCGTTACTCTTCTTCTTTGGGAAGGCAGCAATACTTGTACTTCTTTCCCGAACCACACGGACAAGGATCGTTCCTACCTACTTCGCTTCCCATCTCGACCTCCTCTTGTCTTCTACTCTATATGTGTTTTTAATTTTTCTTTTCCCATAGTGCAAGAAGTATTATTACCTCAATTCTTCGATAGGGGGAATCTTTCTAGATCCGTTGTTGTGGGTGGTTGAAGTGTATAGATATATCCTTTGGTATGTTTAACGTAATTACTACCAAAGCAAACAACCAAACACTTCAACCTAGGTATACACCGGGGTAGAAACCCCCGGCTATCGACTATTATAAATTGTCTTCTCAGGCTCAGGTTCTCTAAGTTAAAGTTTTCAGGCCCAAAATCGTAAAGCAGTTTTATAATGGTGAAAGATTTGAGATTACAAGCTGTCGACACTTCACCATCTCAGCAAACCCGGAAAGAAAATATCTTATTCAAAAATTCGGTAGGGGGGAGTTTCCCTCTTTTAGGAAATTCGGGTTCTCTCTTAACTTTTCCGTTAGTCTCAGCTTCCCCAGATCCTGGAGGTGGCCGAGCACTTTTCTATAATGACGGCGGCCATTGTCCCCTGTGTGACAGGAAGTGGTCCGGCTTGGTTGTGCCTCAAAGTGGATCTCTAGGTCGTGTTCGGCGATATCCTTCAGATAATGGTCCAAAATCCATAAGTTCTCGGATTCTATTACACATCGAAGGCATCGCTTTCGTTCCCCTCCAGGATTTGAACTTGATCAGGTCCTCACCCGCTCAGCTCGGCCCTAATCTCTTCCACCAACTTTTCACATTCCTGGTTCCCGGGCCGCCAGCTCGATTTGGGAGGAGAAATTGGGGCAAGACCTAATGCGAGGCTTGACTTTCTTAAGAGAGGGGGAGGATGTACTTGCTAGGAGGCCCTGTCATTCTAGGTTCTGGGTGTTAGGGGTTGGGGATTTGGGAACAGCATAACAGATATCTAGTAATCTTCCCTTTTAAGCTTCACCCCCATCTGTTATCTTCCCCCGTCGAGGGGGAAGACAGATAGGTACAATTTACATCGGGAGATGAAATACAGGTCGAAGTTATTCGTCCAGCACTTACTTTGGTATTGAAAAACGTCATTATTATTCGATTCTGACGTAAAAAATGGAACGTAATTACGGATTTCCATCCGCCGTTTCATACCAAAGTAAGTGCTGGAGAAAGATTGGGGGATTTTTCGGGTAGATTGTAGAATCTTTAGTAATAATCACTTGTAATCAATAACGATTTCTATTAAAATAGGTATTAAGAACTCGAAGAACGAATTACAGAAAAACATTAACCAACATAGGAGGTTGGGTCATAATGAACAAAGCAATTGAACAGGCACTGAACGACCAGATCAACGAAGAGTTAAGTTCCTATTACATCTATTTGTCAATGCAGGCTTACTTTGAATCGGAATCTCTGGACGGTTTCGCTACCTGGATGGAACTTCAGGCCCAGGAAGAGGTAGAACACGCCATGCGAATTTTCCGCTTCGTTAACGAGCGAGGTGGCAGGGTTAAGCTCCAGCCAATTGAAGAACCGAAACAATCCTGGGATTCACCACTGGAAGCGTTTGAAGATGCCTACGAGCACGAACAGTACATAACGAAAACGATAAATGACCTGGTCGATCTGGCAGAGGAAAAGGACG
>JAGXLB010000076.1 GCA_018334915.1 Candidatus Bipolaricaulota bacterium | reverse complement strand
CCCCCAGCTGAAAAGTAGATCCATTATTATCCGTTAACACCTTAAACCTCCTATAACATTAGTTGAACGATTCTCTCGTTTAAGACCATCTTCTAAACCAAAATACAAAGGGAAAACACTTTCGTTGTATGAACTTCTTCATCTCACCCACTGGGTGACGGTTAAATGGTTAAGCCAAGTTACTCTCTCATAACTTTCAACCAGCATCACTCAAATGAGTTACCCACCTTAGGACAGGTTCCTGTAAAGCTTACTCTAAAAACTCACCAACCTCTTACACTGGTCGTTTTATACATCCAGTCAGATATCCTCATCTGAGTGCTGGACCTATTTTCGATTAAAATACTTTTTCGGGGTACCTTATTATTTCCAGTTACCGGTAAAACCGCTCAATTTAGGCAAAACTTAAGATTTAATTTCAGCCTTTTCAGGTTTCTTGCAGAACCAATAACCCGCACCGATATTCACGGTTCGTAAAAACCCGGCAGTTCATCCTTGGTTTTTCCCCTGAGGGCTCTCGAATATTTCTGGACAAATACCAAAAGATTATCTTCGCCGTATCTTTATATACCTTTCCTTTTTGTAAATTCGGTAGATATAAAAAATCCCTATCAATAGACCTATCCAGAGTAACGGGTGCCAAAAGAATAATCCCAGAACAACCAAAATTATGAGAAAAGGTCCCGCAAGGAGAAATTCCATTAAGCTAAGAATTACCCCGACTAGCAACCCAGTAAGGCCAAATATTATACCAAAAAATGCTACCAAAAAAGTAAGAATAGAGCCAATCAATGCTCCCATAATTGCTATATTAACACCTTTTTCGTCGTCTTATACCGTATAGCCATCTTCACTTACAATTGTATCCCAATATTCGATTTTATCAATTACATAACCTTATCCGACCTTCTACGATACCGGAGAACGCCGGGTCTCTTTCCGGAAAGAAAGCGACTTGTTTTCTTAAGTGGGTTGATAACTCATCTCTCGAAATCCTCATCGCTGTATTCAATGGTTTCAGCCCTATCCTCTATTCCCCATTTTAATTTTTCGTAGCCCCGGTAGCCAAAGTAAGCCGCGAGTACGAGCACGGCAAACCCGGCAAATGAGCTGAAGGCGAATTTAAGGAGTAGCCACAGTCCTTTTAATATAGCAAATAGTAACCCAGCTAAAAGGCCAAATATTGCGCTTATGACAAGGAATACAGCCAGTATCAGGCCACCGACAATTAATAACATTTTCCAATTCCCGTTGAACTTTATTTGCATATTTTTACCCTCCCCGGCCCACCCGTTTCCCCCTAATTAGTTCCAGATCAATGAGGCTTGATCTTTTGTAAATTTCTCTACCAGAGGTTGACCTGAAAATCGTTACACCGGTGAAGTTTAAAAGTTTTTATTCATTCTAATTCCGCTTCCAATGGATCGAATTCAGTGTAATATAACCTAAACGTGTCATCAATAGCTTATCTATTCCTTTGGCTTTACCCTAAGCTCATTCCGGCCGAGTTAAATATTATTTGACATGGCGGTACTAATTGAGCCCAGCATTGTGATGGGTTATTATATTGTAGAACCCATCAAATTGATCAAGGTGATCTATACATGGCCAAAATCAGAAGAATGGTACTGGACATAATGAAGCCCCACGAACCTTCTGTAATCGAGTACTCATCTGAGTTAGCTGATCTAAACTGCATTGACGGTGTAAATTCCTCAATGGTGGAAATCGATCACGAAGTAGAAAATATAAAAGCTACGTTAGAGGGAGACAACATTGATTACGAAACCGTCGAGGACGTAATTGAAAGGCTTGGTGGAAGCGTTCACTCCGTGGACAAGGTTCTCTGCGGAAAAGCCATAGTTAAGGAGTTAACTACCCCTCAAGATTAATTCGTATAGCTTTTAAGCTATTTACTGAGCAAATATTTCGATTGACGGAAATGGTGCTTTTGGTCAATACGGGAATTCCGGCAAGTCACCAATGTAATTGGACCCATATTAACCATCTCTGGTCATAAATGTTTAACCCACCTTAAAAAGTCCTTTTTATAGTTATTTCCAGTAAATCCTATCAGCGCATTCACTCTTTTACGGGGGTGTAAGCTTTACATGGATTACGAAGATATTGAGCAGGAGCTCGTTTCAGCTACCAGAGGAATGATGGACGGGACGCTATCTACGCTGGGAGTTGTTATAGGAGCTACGGGGGCTCCACCTGAAGTCATAATTGCGGCAGGGATTTCGGGCGGGCTTGCCAACAGTTTCTCAAATATTTTCGCCGCTTTTACGTCCTACGAAACCGAATTAATGATAGATATCAACTCGCTGAAAGGAGCAATGTTGAGAAAAGACATGGAAGACACCGAGGTATATCAAGAGGGCAAACAGGAGGTCAACAAACAGAGTCTTGCCGACGGCATTGCAACGGCGTTTGGGGCTCTGGTACCGGTTACGCCCTATTTTTTCTTTTCCTCCCCTCTATCGGTATTATTAGCTGTATTTTTGACTTCCCTGCTGGGTTTATTCGTCGGACTTGTCATGGGAAAGATTTCCCGAAAAAGTCTCATCAAATCCGGTCTAAAGATGGCAATTTCGGCAATAGTCGTTGGAATAATATCCGCACTGGTTCAATCGGGGCTGAGTTCAGTTTTGCCAAAATCTTGATCAAAAAGTAGATTTTGCCGACCTAAATTTGCTACAATTCGAGAACAACCCATTAATAAGATTTTTTTGATAGTAACAACTTCTCCCATGAGCAATAGTCAGTAAATATCAGATATAACCCATTTTAAATTCTATTTATCTCAGTTCTTTCACCATCGTCGTACTTCGCTGTTCAGTCCTTACCTGCCCCCTGACCCTTACCTGGAAACTGATTTAACCCTAAACTTTAGTAATAGGCAAAATCCCGGTAGCCAGGTAAGGGGCAGGAGTTTGGAACTAGAAAATATGGTTATTTCTTATGACCTACATCTCGCCTTTGATAGTGTAGCAACAACAGTGTAAAAAATATGGGTTTCCAAAGCGATTTTTACACATAAAATGCTACACTATCTCGCCTTCCAATAGTAGTGAAAGAACTGAGTTTATATTTTAATTAGGTGATTCAGGAGGAATTGCAGTTATTTCACACCTCAGATCGTATTCTTTAATACGTCGAGCCAGTTGAGAAGATGTCGAGTGATTAAAAAGTGTTCTTTTACGTTACGGTGTGCACTTCCACCCAGCTTGGCGCCAAGTTCGGGGTCGTCCAGAATCTCCAATATTCGTGATGCCACCTCTTCGTAATCCTCGGGATCGACCAGAAAGCCGGTTTCGCCGTCCGTAACCTGTAGTGGTATACCCCCGACATCGGATGCTACAACCGGAGTTCCTTTCCACAACGCTTCCGTTACGGTCAAACCAAAACCCTCTTTTAGGGATTTTTGCATCACTACGGACGAGACCCTCTGGATGACGTTTACGAGAATGTCACTTTCCTTGTTAATTACGATTATGTCGTCCCGGCCCTTAGCCTTGTCTGCTACGGATTCGTAAACTCTAGGGCCCTCGGGATCGTCGGTGGCCATAGCACCGAGCAGGACTAACCTACAGTCAACTTCATCGTTAACCCTTTCAAAGACCTCAATAACACCCTCCGGGTCTTTCCATTTGTCGAATCGGGATATCTGGCTAATTATTGGTTTGTCGTCTTTGATCCCGTATTTAGCAAGGTACTTATCGATAGTGGCCTGATCTATATCTTTGTTTTTGACGGTAAGTGGATCGATAGAAGGATAAATTACCTCTGAATCAGTTCCAATGTCGCTCGGGATGAAGTCGTTTGCGGAGAATATGATCTTGTCGTAGCGAATTATGAACTGTTTCAAATAGCTCCAAACCTCGTCATTGGGTTCCGAAAGGTCTATGTGGGCACGCCATATCCAGGGCTGACGTTTCTTGAAATACCGGACGAGCGGAAGAGGTTGGGGGTCGTGAATTATCACTGCGTCGTGATCAATATTTGAATAAGTAGTGAATTGTTTGTTGGTCTCGGTGTAAACTGATCGTTTCAACCGGGAAAAATTAATCTCTTCCCCCTGAAGAGCGTTATGGAATTTTTTCGTTATATTAAAGAAATCATGATGACCGTGAATAACCCTCCAGTCAACTTCTATGCCCAGGTCACTCATGAGGGGCACCAGATGGTTGAGAATTTCCGCTACCCCACCTCCCTGATAGCTGGAGTTTACGTGTAAAATCTTTTTTCCGTACAGTCCCTTGCTCTTTTGAAATATTTCAGAAACAATCTCGTCTCCGACTATATCCCGATAATCTTCCAGGTGCTTCACGTTATCACCTCGGTAAGTTAGAGAATTTCAGGAAACTTGGAGCTTAAGAGAAAGATAAGAAGTTAACCGTTCTCGAACATTTCTATAAGGCCCTCTCTCGAGCCAACCTTACCTTTTTTGATTTCTTTCACTCTTTCAAAAATTTCTTTCCCCGTGACTACAGAAAAACCGTAGAGATTGCAGCCCTCGAGCAGTTTTTCTTCAAATTGATCTCCCCGGTCTGCGGGATTCTCTGCTCCGAAACCATTCACGACGACCACTCCCTGCGGGTCTTTGTTTTCAAATATTTTTAATTCGTTAATTCCCTGTACCAGTCTGTGATACGGATCAAGGTCCACGGGGGCTTCGGGATTGGCACCTACGGTGATTGCAAGATTTACGTTCTCTGAATCAGTAACCAAAAGATCGATGCCGGAACACCCATCTTCAACGTCGAACCCGGCTACAGCAAGCGCCCGGGAAAGGCTGTATTTTAGGTCATAATTAGTTCTTGAAGAAAGTAGACCTTTGAGCAGGTCGAGGTCTCTTAATTCCTCAATTTTTTCTTCCTTCTGGTCCTGTAACCGTGATGTTTCTCTGTCAATTTCTTCGAGTTCAGTTTGGATATCTTTTTCCGCTGGAAGAGAGTAGTTATCGAGCCAAGAAGGTCTATAATAACTACCGCCCATTACCACTTTTTTGGTCCCCTCTATAAGTTTTTGTTCATCAGAGTCCTCGAATCCAAACCGGGATGGCAGAAAGACCAAACTTCCTTCCCCTCGAACGAAGCCAAAGGATACGAGACTACCGGATGGCGTGCTGGCGAAAACTTCGGAATTTCGAATATCGGACAAACATTGCTCCGGAAGCACGGCTTCGTAAGAGATATTTTCCATAAAATCGCTCAGTAATGTGACAATGGGTGAAGAAATTTCCCGTAGTATCATGCGAGTTCCCTTCCTAGTTTCAATATCTCGTCCACCACGAAAATTTTTCCTTTCAACTTCCGGTAACCACGAGTACCTGTTGAATTCTTCTTCTTTATCTTTCGTAAGAACTGTCAGTTCCCTTCCCGGGTTCCGTAATTTGCAAAATATCGCACCCCCAGTTTCCTGGATTAGGTTATTTACCTCTTTCCTTCTAGCCTGCATGAGATTTTTTAGACCCCTGGAAAGCCCACCATCTTCTTCCGGGTTGGTTCTAAATTTTCCATCCGATTGGGGAGTAAGGGGGTCAGTCCATAGTTGGTCAATCCCTTCGGGGTCGATAAAAACAAGATCGAAGTCAGATAGAGAATCAGCTTTGGCAAATGTTCCCCTGGTTATTCGGACCGATTCTATACCCGTTTCTTTTGAAAAACCCCAGCCCAAATCTAAAATCTCAATGTTTGATTCGCGATTAATTGTCCTTCCTCCCTTTTTAATTAAAATTTAGCTTATAGAGTACCTTTGTAGATACTAGGTAGATTTCGGGATATTGTCAATTATCCACCCGCCCAAAGGTTAATTTATTCAATTTTAATTATCCCGATTGTCCTCCGACCTGTCTAAAATTATATTACCTGTTTTGTTAATTTAGGTCCCGTTGGCTTTCCGCTATATTTATTAGGTTATCTACAGTTAAAATGACATTTGAAGGGGGTAACATCGCATAAATGAAACCAAAAAACCTGGCAATCATGCTGACTGGAGTTGTAGCAGTTTCCTTTGCCGCAATATTTATAAGAATGAGCACAGCGCCACCGTTAATTATTTCGTTCTACAGAATGTTCTTCTCCTCGTTACTTATTTTTTTCTACGCCTCCTTTCGAGGAGATATAGGCGCTGAGTTGAGGAAACTGACACGAAAAGATTTCTTTCTCCTGTCAATTGCCGGTTTGTTCTTAAGCATACATTTCGCCTTCTGGGTTACTTCACTGAGCCATACGAGCGTAGCTAGTTCCGTCGTACTGGTTACCACACAGCCTCTATTTATTGTTTTAATCGAAAGTATATTCTTAGGCAAGAAACCCTCGAAGAAATTCCTCGTCGGTCTCATGGTGGCTGCATCGGGTAGTTTTCTCATTGGGTTTGGTGACTTTCAGATGGCTGAATTCGGGTTGGTAGGTGATGTATTTGCGCTGCTCGGAGCCGTCATGGCGGCCGGCTATTTTCTAATCGGTGGAGAGGTTAGGGGGAGAATCAAGATACTCCCCTACATACTCGTAGTATACGGATTTAGCTCCGTTTTTCTACTGGTTCTTTGTCTGGTCGCGGAAGTACCACTAATCAGTTATTCTCCCTATAACTATTCCCTCTTTCTGCTACTTGCACTGGTTCCAACCCTGATCGGGCACACTTCTTTCAACTGGCTATTGAGTGAAGTGAAGGCCTCGATGATAGGAGTTACTATCCTTGGAGAACCAATTGGATCTTCACTCTTGGCAATTATCTTTTTCGGAGAGTACCCATCATACTGGGTAATAGCCGGGGGATCTTTTGTGCTTTTAAGCATTTATTTCCTCTGGAAACAGGAAAAACTAGATGGAGTCACTTAGATCCCCCGGTACACAGCTTTTAGGGAATTTATTACTCACCTTCCTCAAGTTCTTCTGCAGCTCGCTTTTCGGCTTCTTCCTGGATCTCCTGCGCCCTTTTCTCGAATTCTGTCCGAGCCTCTTCCGCCTTCTCGGACAGACCTTCGACCAGGTCCTTGCCTTTACCCTCTTCGAATTCTCCCTCTTCGAATTCGGGGAATCCATCTTCGCCGGATACCCCCATGATGCTGCTAATTGCGCCTAATACGTCGGCAGTACCGGAAGGTACTATTAGTTTCGAAGCTCTACCGTCGGCCAGTTCTTTCATTGCTTCGTAAGCCTTAAGCGTAAGTATCTGTTTCGTGGGTTTTCCTTTGTGATAGGCTCCAAAGATGCCCTGAATAGCGTTAGCCTCGCCTTCTGCTTCCGTAATGTATTCGTAACGTTTCGCATCGGCTCGTTTCCTTCTAGCGTTAGCTTCCCCTTCTGCTTCAAGTACCGCCGCTCTCTTTCCACCTTCTGCCTTCAGTATCGCTGCTTTCTTGCTTCCTTCCGCCTTTAGTACTTCCGCACGTCTCCGTCTTTCGGCTTTTAATTGTTGTGCCATTGCGTCTTTTACATCATCCGGAGGCGTAATCTCTCTTATCTCTACCTTGGTTACTCTTACACCCCACTTGTCCGTTTCCTTATCCAGAGTATTCAGCAATTTAGAGTTTATAGTTTCTCTGGAAGAAAGAGACTGGTCGAGGTCCATCTCGCCAATTTCGCTTCTCAGGTTTGTTTGGGCAAGTCGAACCGCCGCTTGTTCAAAATTTTCCACTTCGTATTCGACCTTTTTCGCGTCGGTGGGCTTGTAATATACGATAGCATCAACAGTTACCGTGGCGTTATCTCTTGTAATCACGTCCTGACGTGGTACATCCAGAGTCTTTTCCCTCATGTCGATTTTACGTACTTTTTGAACGAACGGAAAGATGAAGTGCAACCCCGGCTCATAGGTCGAAGAATACTTACCGAACGTCTCCAGTAATCCTTTCTGATACTGGCGCACCAGAGTAGTTGCCCAGGCGCCAAATATCAACACAAAAGCGATCGCAGCTGCTAAAATTATTACTAGGGTCACTTTTAACCCTCCTCTGGGTCTTTATTTTTCTCCCCACTATCTTCCTCAAATTCACTTACTACAAGGGATGTCCCTTCGATATCCTCGACGACGATTCTCTTACCGGTACCAATTTTAACGTCGTCGACGGGTTCGGCCCTCCATTTTTCCCCGTTAACTAAAACTACTCCATCCCCGGTTGAGGGATCGATCTCCTCTTCTACAGTTCCGGTTTCATCTATCAATCTGTCCGCTCCGGTTCTTAATGTTTCTTGAGAACTCGAATAGATGTCGAACTTCCAGGCAAGATATGCCGCTAAACCCGTACCAACAACGAACACGACGAAACTGCCTATTTCCCCGGGCAGAAGAAAGTCGGCAAGACTGGCGACCAGCGCACCAAATCCGACGGTTCCGAAAAAGAAAGTAGCTGTGTTTAGCTCAACAACCAAAAGGCTAAGTCCGGCGATAAACCATAACCAGGCAGGCAGTATTTCCATACAATTCACCTCGTTCGCCGTTTTATAATTTGAAAGTTTCTGGTCGAATGTTTGCGCTCTTGGGTGAACTCATCTCCCAAGCTATGTCCGTCAGCAGATATAATGACCCTGAAATCATGGAATGTCCTCCAAGAACTACTGGTTTCGAATATTCAATTGCAGCTCGCGTCAACTCCCTGAGGTAGTCGACCTCTATCAAGCTAGGATTAAGCAAGTCTGAGAAAAACCTGTCCTGTCTGGACGGCCACTCTCCCGTAAACTCAAATAATACTCTGGTATCGAGAAAGAACCCCGACCCCTTTTTCCCAAAAGCCTGGATGAATTCTTTAGGACCCCGGTCATTTAAAGTTTTACCCAGCCACAAGGACTTTAACCCTCTTTGGCTGGCCCCAGTGTAACTACCTCTTCCTTCTGAAATAACGTCAATCTGACAGGCAGCATTCTTCTCCATGTAAGACCAGGTAGAAGCACCCAACCTTCCAGCAATAATAAGTCTGCTTTTTTGGTCAGTAAACTGCGGTAGAATTTCTCTTACTTTCGTATTCTCCGAACTTACCATAGACAGGTGATCTTTTAACCTTCCGTTCGCCCTGTCACTTAGCTTAAGAGGAATTAGATCAGCTGGTGTATCAAGATCCAGCTGGGTTTTCGCACTTCTGGTCATTTCGTAAGGCTCTAACCCCGACTCCCTGGCCAACCAGCCCAGTTCGTTATCTTTTTTCGGAGAATTTTGGTTTAGTATCTCCTGAGCAGGGGATAAGCCAATCATATCTGCCGAATAGAAATTGTTTGCGAGCAAAACGCCGGACGATTCGACCAAAAAATCAGCGACTCTTTCGAAATCTTTACTCGAGAATAGGGGCCCACTTCCCCCTCCAATGTAGAAAAGATTTTCTATATCGTAACTTTTAATAATATCAAACAGAAATTCTCCGAAGTGAAAGTTTTCAGACGTCCTTTCGACTGAAACGTCTGGATTATCCGAAGTACAAGAGTCCACCAGGAAATCGGAATTCGTTATTAATATTCGCCTATCGAACGCCGCAACAGAACCGGTCCTATCCAGTAAATCAAGCGTGTTGGCCTCGAGCGCCCGATTCAGATCCCGCTCAGGTTCAGAATTTCCCTGAACCCCTGTTGCAACAATTAATGTAACGTTCTCACTCATCCATTTTCATCTCCAATTATCCTTAACCCGTCCTCCGTGCCAACGAAAACGATGTCGGCTCGCCGATTCACGAAAAATCCGTTTTCTACAACTCCCTCGATCTCATTAATTTCTCGTTCAAGGTCACCCAGCTTTTTTTGATCAATCCTTTCAGCCAGCTGCACGTCTACTATCACGTTATCGTTGTCGGTCCAAAAAATACCTCCGTCACTCCGCCTGAAACTGGGTTCACCGTATTCGGCTAGAATTCTTTTGGTTTTCTCCATACTTTCAGGTTTAACTTCAACGGGTAGAGGGAACGACTGGCCCAGGTAGTCGACGAGTTTTGTCTGATCTACGACAATTAACAGAGATCGAGACTTTTTCGCTACCAGCTTCTCTCTGTAATGATAGCCACCTCCACCTTTTATGAGGTTAAGTTGGGGGTCCACCTCGTCCGCACCGTCTAAATCAAAGACAAGCTCGCCGGAGTCCTTAATCTGATTGATTTCAACCCCGAGTTCGCTCAACGACTTTTTGGTCTGAGAAGAAGTAGGCACAGCGGTAATATTTTCGTATTCGGCAAACCTTGAAAACGAATACGTTACAGTGGAACCGGAACCTACACCGACCTTCAATTCGCGGTTCATATCGTAGTGCTCCTCAATCCAGTCCATGGCACCCTCTACAGCAAGCTTTTTTAGTCCATCCCTATCGAAATCTTTAGCCACCAAAAAATTCACCTCCGGCAGGCAAGTCGATTTCCTGGTTTTGTCATTATGTACAAGATACGAAATATATTTAGTTCAATTCTGACGATTAGCAAAGTTAAACAAATTATAATCCTTTTCGTTCTAGAGACAAATCAGGTTTCAGATGAGTTAACCAAAACCTTGCAGAAATATTTTGGTCAGCTATAATCATGTTGAAATAACCTCTAGTAGTTACTTCTCTTGGGATTTTCGGATACGTGGAACTCAATTGAAACAAAATATTAATCCAAAAAATGGGGGAAGGGATGACTTTTTTCGATTTAACTAAAAAAAGATCTTCTATAAGATCGTTCAAGGAAAGGGAGGTTTCCGAAGGGGAAGTAGAAAAACTGTTAAAAGCAGCTAATTCCGCCCCTTCAGCCGGAAACCTTCAGTCGTACGAAATTGTCGCAATAAGAAATAAAGAACTTAAAGACGAATTGGTTGGAGCCTCTCATGGCCAGAAATTCCTGGGACAGGCACCAATAGTCTTTGCCTTCCTGCAGGACGAGGAACGCTCCAGTAAAAAATACGGCGATAGAGGTAAACTGTATTCTACCCAGGACGGAACTATTGCAGCTACATATCTTCAGCTGGCAGCGGAAGATATGGGATTGGGTAGTTGCTGGGTTGGCTCATTCGAAGAAAATGAAGTCGCTGAGCTTCTTGAGACGGATAAGCGTCCTCTAGTTCTCCTGCCCGTGGGCTACCCGGCCAGAAAGCCCAACAAGGATTCGGGCAGAAGGGAACTGGACGACCTGGTCCGGTTCATCGATTAGCATACGACACAACCCTACTCTCCTATCAACTGAACTATTATTTCTCGATTTCTCTCTTTCGTGTCGTGGTTTATGGCTACGATATTTTGCCATCTTCCCAGCTGGAGTTCTTTGTTGACAAATGGCACTACCATGCCCGGACCCATTATTGTTGCCCTTACGTGACTCCTGCCATTTCCGTCATTCCAGGTCTGATGGTGTTTATAGGGAATATCGGCGGGGGCCAATCTTTCCAGTGCATGGGGAATGTCTTCCTTAAGGCCCGGTTCGTATTCAACTGTTGTTACAGATCCCGTTGCTCCTGGAACAAAAAGCGTTACGCTACCATCAGTCAAATTCGATTCATTTACTACCTTCTGTACCTGTTTCGTAATCTCGGCCATTTCGCTATCGCTTCCAATTCTTGCCGAAATCTTTTCAGTTTTTACTGTCACCTATTACCTCCTTTTAGCCTCTTAGAACCTTAGCCTGGATGTCCTAGTAATTTTTCAGGAAGTCGACAAAGTTCTCCATTTTCATGG
>JAGXLB010000075.1 GCA_018334915.1 Candidatus Bipolaricaulota bacterium | reverse complement strand
ACGTTCAATCCGTGCTCCTCTTGGGTATCTTCTACGAGCTCTACTTTCTCTTCAGTACTTAATCCTTGTTTCCGATAAAATTTTTGAGGACTGCGATCTCCCGCTCCTTCTGGCCTACCAGCTGTTCCAGTTCTCTGATCCTCTCTTCCAGTTGCTTTACTTCTCCGTTCTTGGCAAAGACTTCGGAACCGTTCTCCTTGAACTTTTTGACCCAGTTTCTCACCGTGTTCGGGTGGACGTCGTAGGTTCTGGCTACTTGGGCAGCTGTCTTGTCTTCTGAAACTATCTCCCAAACAACTTGGAACTTTAAACTCGGGGAATACTTCTTCGGCATGAGTTTCTCCTCCCGGTTGAATCATTTCTAGTTTAGTGAATTCCTGAGGAGAGTCAAAATCATGACTCAATCCCACAAACCCCCCTGGTTCAACTTTTCGGGACGTGTTCCTCCGGGGTAATTGGCTCCGGCCCATCCAGGGCCAATTTTGTTGAAAAGTCGCTTTAAATTTTGTGACCGATTCTCTTCTGGTGATTCGAAAGATTGCTTGCCTTCTCTAGAGTCGAATTCGCGTGTAATGTTTTTTCTATCTTCTTTTCACGTATTTGGCAATAAAAGATTCTCCTGAGAATTCTTGTTATCTCGGCCGGTAAAGGATTACGATCAAGCACGGCAAATTATTAGTTAGTCCCATACAGGAGAAACCCTGTGGTTAGAGGTTAACTCATAAAGATGTATCCGGCAATTATAGCTACTGCACCTACACCCGCTAACATTACGGGATCGAAGAAACCTTTGGACTTCTGGTTAGTCTTTCCCTTTTCGGTCTGCTCCTGACTAGTGTCCGTCTCTACTGTGACTCTTCCTCCGGCACTAGGATTCATGTCGTAAAGATAACTAACCATTTTACCAAGTAGCTTTCTGGTCTCTTCGTTCTCAAAATTTTCCGGAGCGAGTAACTGTTCGCCAATATATAGAGTTCTAGTGCCTTCTACTATTGCTGCATTTTTGTCCGAGGAATGGGAAGCCTCCTTGTCCGAATCGTACCAGACACCCAGTACTCTGCCATCGCTCGACGGGCTATTAACCATTGCCCAGCCTCGTTCGTTCTTTACCATGCTGTCTATTCCCTGCCAAATTTCGTGATCTTTATCTTTTCCGATATAGGAGTGTTTGCCCTGTTTCCAGGAGAACGAGTCGTAAGTTATACCCAGCAGGTCGCCGAGCTGGTAATCCCCATTTTCGACTTTCTTGTCGCTCGTGTCTCTGAAAGATGCCTGCATAATTGCGAGAAGTGTTCCTCCGCTTCCAACGTATCTTTTGAGATTTCGTACCTCCTCCTGACTCAACCTTCTGGTGTTAGGGAGGATTAAAGTTTTTATTTCTTCCAGGTTAGTGAAAACCTTTCTATCGAGGGTTTCCTCCGGTTTGTAGGCCTGTTCTAGATCCTTGTCCGAAACAGTAACGACCTTGTAGCCCTGGTTTCTGATGAGCTGAACGAGATTTTTCATCTCCTGGAAGAAAGCCCAATCCGGTGCATCCAGCCCCATCTGGTTGTACCAATTTAGATTATACCCGCTCACCAGCACCCCCACCTTTGTCCTTCCCTTCTGGATTAACTCGACGCTTATTCCTTTTTCAAGGCTGGACGTCAACCATTCTTTTGCAGTTCCGTGACCCGATAGGACGAACCCCTCTTCTGGAATTGGAGAATCCGAATCCTGAGCCAGGAAGCCGTGTCGTAGTTCAACCACTTTGCCGTTTTTTACTATAGCCTCGGCCCCCCAGGGATTAGTGCCTGTGCGTTCACCGTACTCGGAGGTATATACGATTAGTTGGTTAGGACCTCTAGGCTGGTTGAATGCGTATACTTCGTGTTCTTTTCCCGTTTCTGTCCTTAAGTAATCTCCTGTCGCTACAACCTTTAACTGGGCGGAACAGATGATTAGAAGGGTAAAAGCTAATATAAAGGCCGCATGATAATTCCTACCGGTGAGACTCCTACCTCTCAATTTTATCCCCCTTGTTTGTTGGCCCGGTGATTAATGAACCTGTATTTTGCCAGGACCTTCTTTTTAAACCAATGCTAGATCGGTCGTGCAAGAGAAAAAAGGAAATTGTTCACCTCCGAAGCTCCCTTTGGTCCGTGAAGCTTGATTATCGGACCCGGAAACTTAAAATTGCTGGCTCGTTGGAAGAGCCGCCTGTGAACTAAGTTCGGAATCATACTTTCAAGAGTCCCGGCCTCCGGGTTTTTTGCTGGACGGTGTTATAGCCATTAAAAACTAATTATGGCCTCATATTATGACTTGCATTTAACTCCATTAGTTGGCCAAATACCGACTTCCGGTAGCTTCCGGTCGCCTCCAGACCCAGGTGTATGTCGTCCCTGAAAGATTTCGAGAGGAACTGTTCCAACTCCCGGAAGCCATCCTTGTCGTTGGTAACCGTAGTTGAGGAGACAGGACTATCCCCCCTGTATCGATCGCGTGGACGGCGTGTTTTGCCGAACCCACGTCTATACCAACGTATGTGCTAATGTTTGCGGACTCCTCCCGTAGTCTGATAATGATTGCAGGATGTCTTCCCGGCTTCCCGAAAGCTACGGCTTGCGTATGAGAGGTCAGCCTGGTGAGACCGTATTAAGGCTTGTCCGGGAGCAGGAAGGGACGATCTAAAACAAGAGGTCTGAGCCTCAAGCCTAATTTTAATCCTTTCCTGCAACCGGGTTTAGGTTCAAGTTTTTGATCGTTTATATCATACAAGCCATAATGACAAGATTTTGCCGATTCCAAAGACACCACTTTGACCTTTCGCGGTTGAAGGGCCTTTCTTAATCTATTGGCTTTTTCTCATCTCTCCAAACAAGATCTAACCTTTTTCCTGCAACACCCACACCTTGTATGGTGTAAAAGGGAAAGGCATTTATCCATGGACTTTAAATTTTTCCTCATCTAATTGGTCAACTTTAACGGTTCCTCTGGGGTAAGTCATTTTCAGCAATAATTGCTGAATAGTTTTCAATAATAATTTACATTGACTAATGATAGGATATTACAACTCTTAATAGATTAGCCCCTCGGCCGGGAATCGAGGAGCTACGTTGTGTTAAAAATGCTTATATAAGTTAATTTTACTAATCCTTATACCAGTCGTTATCTACGTCATCTCTTAGGTAAACTCCCGCTGCTTTGTTATTATCAAGATACACTTCCTTGAAATTGCCAGTAATTGCATATCTATCAACGTCTATCCCCTCCGGAATCTCGACCGAGGTCAGGTTGTTATCAGCGAAAGCTGCTTTCCCAATTACCTCAACACCATCTGGGATCACAACGGTGTTCAGGTTATTGCTCCTGAATGCAGCTCGTCTGATTTCTTCTACTCCGGCCGGGATCTCCACTGAAACAAGATCTTTATCGTAGAATGCCCAACCTCCAATGGCCTTTACATCAACTCCATATATTTGAGAAGGAATAGTTACCTCTAAGCCTCCCTCAACTTCATACCCCTTTATGGTCCCCGATCCCGCATCGAATTCGAAATAATCTGGATGGGTTGCTTCGAGTTCTTCTTTAGGTGGAATACTTCCATCATAATACCATTCGCTATCTGTGTCCTCTCTTACATATACCCCTGCAGATCTATCATTATCCTCATACACTTCTTTGAAGTTGCCCTCGATTATATGCTCACTAGCAGTATCTACATTACCTGGTACCTTAACTGAGATCAGTTCATTGTCCTTGAATGCTTTTTCTCCAATTTCCTCCACATTGTCTCCTATTTTAACTGAGCTTAGGTTATTATCGATGAACGCACGCTTTCCAATCGTCTTGACACTACCGGGCATCTCGACGGTAGTTAGTTCGTTGCTCTTAAATGCGGCCGTTCTAATTTCTTCTACGCCATTCGGAATCTCGACCGAGGTCAGGTTGTTGTCATAAAATGCACTATTTCCAATTACTTTTACGTCGTCTCCTATATCGACAGTTTCCAGGATGTTGCTACTGAATGCGGATATTCCGATTTCTTCAACCCCATCCGGAATCTCGACCGAGGTCAGGTCATTGCCGTAGAATGCTGCCTTTCCAATTACCTCTAAACTCTCCGGCATCCCAACTTCAAATAGGTGGTTCCCCCGGAAGGCGTACTTGTCAATCACTTCCACGCTATCTCCTATTTCTGCCCGTACTAGGTCATTATTCCTGAACGCATTCTCCCCAATTACCTCCACGCCGTTCGGGATCTCGACGGTGACTAGGTTGTTGTGAGCGAATGCGTACTCTCCAATTACCTCCACGGTGTCCGGTATCTCAACCGAGACAAGCGTATTATTACTGAAGGCCCGCTCTCCAATTACTTTTACGTTGTTTCCTATATCGACTGATAGCAGGTCGTTTTTCCTGAATGCATCTTTTCCAATTACCTCCACCTGGACCCCGTCTATTCGAGAAGGGATAACTAAGTTTGGGCCTCTTCCCGTAATTGTCCTCGACCTCTTGTGGAATCCTAAGTAATCCGGTTCAGTCGTTTCGGGACAGTAACCTTCTATACGTTTGTCGGCACAAATCCTTTCTCTAAGGTTTGTCCGAAATATCTCTTTGTTGTCTTTGGCTACGATTATTTCTTCCAAACTTTCCTCGTAAGGTAGCCGCAAATGTCTAAACTCTTTATTGATGGTTTCTACCCCACCTGGTTGTAGGGAAAGTAAAAAAGTCACAGTAAATTCCCTAGTTAGGAGTCTGTTGCCCTCCCTGTCGTAACCAACCAACAGATAATTAGTATCGTGCTGGGGCCAACTATACGGCGAGCCTTCATCTATTTTGGCATCTTCTAAAATCACCCTGCCGTCTCTGAATAGAACAAGTCCAAGATGAAAGAACTGGTTCTGGCTATTGACCACGAACGGGACTGATAAAATTAATAAAATGACCAACCAGGCTAAAATGCTTTTCCGGAGTCGTAGCTTCACCACAATCCCCCCTTTTTCCTTATCCGAATTGCATAATGTAATAGGGCAATTAGTCGAACTAGGCCCTATCCAACTGAGCAAATCAATCAAAGCCGATTTCTCGACCTTGAAATTTTGGAAGAACTTTTCTCAGCCACCGGGATTATAGAACAAATGAAAAAACTAGCCAAACTGGTGAAAATGGAGGGCCAGAGAAGATTGCCGAACTCTGTGCTTTTGAATGTCTATTTCTGAAAAGTCGCAAGCCGCATAAGTTCCACTTAGGCTGACCCCTATCGGAGGATTTCACCAAGCCTCTCCCCAAGCAAAGTGTACCGATCCTCAACCTTGTCGTTGGAGACGGCGATCCCGACTGCTTTTTTCGTTCCGATTATTACAGCAAGCTCCTTGGCCCGGGTCAGAGCAGTATAAAGTAGGTTCCGCTGAAGCATCATGTAATGCTGGGTGAGAAGAGGAATGACTACTACTGGATACTCGCTCCCTTGACTTTTGTGGATCGTTACGGCATAAGCTAGAACCAACTCCGATAGGTCCCCGGTATCGTAACTGGCTCGCTTTGACGGTGAGTACTGGACTATAAAGCTCGACTTCTCGTTTGAGCTGGCTATCCTTCCAATATCACCGTTGAATACGTCTTTTTCGTAGTTGTCCCTGGGAACATTTCCCAAATCAAATTACCTAGGCTTCAACAACTTGTCGTTTCCTATGGACATTGGTTCTGGATCCCTATTGCATTGGCGGTATCAGCTAACGAATTTTCTGACATGCCGGGAATTAATGTGAGTTGGGCAATTCTAGGCACAGTGCTGTTTTTGGTGGCTTAGAAGTACGCTCTTTTTTCACAATTAGGGCATCATAGCTTTATAGAACCTATTAGCGCACAAGGCGCCAAGTTAACCGTAAAAAGGGCCATGTTAGCCGGGATAGACCCTTGCGAAAAATCTCTTCATCCTGTTTTTCCTTTATTACATTGCTTTCAATAATTTTGATCTCCACGGGGAGAGGCCCGACCCTAAGTATCAGCGCCAGCCGTTTTGCTTCGCCTTTGGAGAAATCCCCTGAGATAGTGGCCGTTTCGATGGAGTTGCTTCTTTTTGCAGTATCCCAGATTCCCTGACTAATAACCGGAGCGGATTGTACGACATCGTCAACGACTATAGCTACCCTATCTTCATCCGGCTCTAAATTATTTATCGCCCTTGCGAACTCTTTTGCGCCTCCGCCGGTAAACTGAAGAATGACATAGAAGGGATTCCGTGACCGCTGGGATTTCTTGACCCGAACATCCTCAAGGACGTTGCCGGTTAGCAATGGAGCTTTTTTGACGATATAGGACCTCCGTTGGCCTTCCCTCTCCTTGCCGGAAAGTACTTCCTCGGAAGGGTCCAGTGAAGCTACACCAGTATCGGGGTCGAAAGACTTGATTACCTTACGAAACTCCAGCGCACCTGTACTTCCTATTAACCTATTAACTTCTTTCGGTTCCACGGTTCCCGGAAACTTTATCTCGAACTTTCCCTCTCCTAAAGATCTGATCACTACTCCCGGCAAGCCGTACTGGTAGAGTCGAGATTTAATGATATCGATAGTTTCCTCCATTATTGCACTTTTTTCTTTCACGCTTTTATCTTCCAACCCGTCGGCTACAAAGACAGTTTGAACCCCACCAAGGTATCTTGTTGCTTTTAACGTTAACTGTTTATGGGCGTTTTTAGTCCAATTTTGAGCATCCTGCCAGTACCGAGATATCGGGGGAATATCTGGGCTCTCTGAATCGCCTGACCGGCCATTGAAAGAAACTCCTATAAGACCAACTAGTAAGGCAGATATCAATAATCCAGTTAATAACTTGTACCTGCTCATAGATGTCACCTCCTTTTCAAATATAAGTTTATGAATAACTAGACTCGTTATAAGTCAACTCACTTAGATATCTAAGGGGAATAACCATATTTGAAACTTTACTCCCGTATTCTGGTTGATCACGGAGACAAAAACCCACCAATTACTTCGGCTATAATGATTAGGAAAAGGAGTACTTTTCGAGCTTTTTCGCCATGTTTTGTATTAATCCAACCCCCATTATCTTGGGCCAAAGCCGGAAGATGTATAATAGAAAGGACCAAAAAGGTGATTAACAAACCCGACTCTCCGTAGGTTAAGTAAATGATGCCCAAGGTAGTGTATGGTCAGTTGGAAGATACTTCAATTAACCGGAGAACTTAAATGAAACGGGGCATTTTTACAGCAGTAATGTTTTGTTAAATAACTGGCTGGTTTTCCTCATTTATTTGTTAGCCACAATTTAGGTTCCTGGTTTTGAATCTCTTCTGAGTTTGCATCCATTGGAACATTTGACCTATATTAGTTGTAGGTACAGTACGAGCAACGAAGCCCAACTTACCCTGAGTGGTTATTAGAAATTTATGTTTGAAAGAGCAATGTTCAGTATCAGCCTGTGTAGTTGTAACCAATCGAAGTTTGGGTGAAGAAGTTAACCTAAGAAAAAGTTCCGCAATTTTATTGAAAGCTGATAACCGTTATTGGGCAGGCATTCTGCCCTGTTGTAAGCAAAGAATAATTTCCAAACAGGAGGTGTCGGATGGTGAAAAACCAGGAAGGCTACTTTAGAAAAGGAGCAGAAAGTATTGACGACGAGAGATTACTCGCCATCACAAATATTGACAGCGTGGATGAACTGCTCGAGCACCTAGAACAGGTGATTAACCGGGCAGAAGAGTTTCGGGAGTTAAAGAAGAAAGCCGAAGGAGGAGATTCTGCCGGTGGGGGGGATGGCGTCGACCCCCTTAAGAAATTGCTAGAAGATGGAGAAGGTAAGCCCGTACCTCCGACGCCAGTGGATTTAAACGATCGTGGTGCGGTTAATATCACCGAACTAGCGGTAAAGTTAGGGGATATCGAATACTGGATCAGGAAAAAATCAGAACTCTCAGTGGAAGAATCAAACTTTCGGCTGGATAAGAAGTCCTTCCTTAAGCGTTTCTGGCAGAGGTTAACTAGCCCGTACAGAAAGCTCGAACTGGTAGAACTGCTCCAAAAGGAAGTAGAACTGGTAAAACAGATGAATTCTTTGCTGGGGGAATCAGTTCGGAGAGCAACAGAAATAAAAGACAAGGTATACGATAAAGATATTGGAAAATACAGCGACGTTATCGAGGCCGGAAACCAGCTCGAAAAAATGGGAAGATTATTCACGGCTTCGAAGTTGCTGACAAATAGAGCCGACGAAATTCTCGAAGATATACCCTCCGATCACCCCGAATATTTCGAAATACAGAAGGAAAAAAAGAGGCTGGAAAAGTATATTATAGATATCAAAAAACTGGAACGGCGGGCCAATGAGAAAATTGATTGGCTTAAAAAGACAAGGGATGACTACGAGCAACTTGAATCCATAGTTAACGTTTACATGAGTATGTTAGATCAAACTAAGAGTCGAGTAGGGAACTTGACGTCCTATGCCGAGGATATCAGCCGAATCGCTGCCGGCATTAAGGAGGGCAAGGAATTAACTGACGAACTGAAAAACGCACAAGGATCTTTAGGCTACGGAGTAATTTCCGGGGTGGGAGAAATTAGAAATGGAATTACCGATATAATTGAGAACACGAAAAAAATATCCGGAGAGGGCACGGAGGAAATCATGGATGTAAAACTACCCGAGTTAATCAGGGACCCTCTAAGTGAGACTATAACCGATTCAAAAAAAACAAAGGAGCAAATAGAATCCAGCCAAACGCTACCGGAAAAATTTGATAAGACTCTTCCTGCTCCAGGCAAACGTTTACCCAGGATAGCTCTTGAAGATCCTTATCAGTTAACGCACCACAACCTGTCAGTTCCAATTGAATTGACAGGGGAGGGATCCACTCACGGACCCATGGTATTAAGCCTTGCGCTGCTACGGCCTGGATCAAATGAAGAACCTTTGAAAAGCGAGCGGCTTATATTGAAAGATAAAAGCAAAGAAAAAACCCTGGAACTACCGGAAGTTATGGACGAAGGAAAGTATAAGCTGGAACTGAGGGACGAGGAAAGCAAGGAAATAAAAGACGCTATTCAAGTAATATTCCGCCCCTTCGAAGTGAATCTGGGAGGAGAAATTGAGGGCGAAATCTTCAACCGCTCTTTTCAAGCCCGTCTAGAAGTAGATGAGTTCCCTGAACCCGAAGAAGAGGAAACAAGAAAACTGCATTTAATCCTGCGGGACTCCGAAGAGAAACTAAGGGAAAAGAGGATAGAAGTGTCACCTAACGAGGATACGAGTGCAGAGTTGGAGTTGCCCCCTGAGGCGGAGGAGGGAGAATACGAGCTGGAGATATTCGATCCCCGCACTGAAGTAATCAAAGAAGATAAGAGCTTCACGTTTAAACCAAGGCGGAACACAAAAGGGCTCTAAAATGGTTGAGTACGACAAATTGGACGAAAAACTTCTTAATGCTTTTGGTCCGAAAAGCGGTTGCATAGTTAGGAAAGACATATCTCGGAATCTAAAAGAAGTTTCCAGAGCCCCTAATGCAGTCATTGAATACTTGCTGGGGGCTAAATCCGCTAAATTTGGCGCCTCCAAAGCACAGGAAGTGCTTCAGGAGGTAGAGGAAATACTAGCAAGGCGACTTCCAGGGCCGGATGAAGGAAAGAAAATAGAATCAAGAATCGAAAAAAACGGAAAAGGCAAGATAATCGATAAAATATCCGCCACGTTTAACGTGGGGAAGGGTATATACACTGGAAAATTAGCGAATTCCGGTATTGGTAATCTTGAGGGGGATAAACCGATATACATCCCAAAGGAATTTGCACACGAGTACGAAAAAATTCTTTCCGGAGGCCTCTGGGCCAAAATAGAATTAGGCTACGATACAAATAACCAAGTCGAGGGCAAGAGCTACCCCTTATACCTTAGAGACCTACAGCCAATTCAGCTCTCCCACTTTAACAGGGAGGAGATAATCAGTAAAAGAAAGGAATTTAGCGTAGACGAGTGGCTGGACATACTGATACGAAGTATAGGGTTTGAGCCAACCAGTGAGAAAATTGATCGCCGCCAAAAACTATTCTACATCTCGCGGCTTATCCCACTCGTAGAAGAAAACTTTAACCTGCTTGAGCTGGGTCAGAAGGAAACAGGGAAGAGTTTCGCTTACCGAGAGTTGTCTCCTTACGAAACTCTGGTATCGGGAACGAATATTACGGAGGCCCGTTTGTTCAAAAACCTGAATACAGGAGATCCTGGTCTAGTAGCTCTTTGGGATGCAGTTACCTTTTCCGAAGTCAAAGGGTTGGAATTTCAGAGCGGCCAGGTAATTCACATGCTTAAGGACTATATGCAAGCGGGCAAAGTCAACCGAGGCGGCGAACCAATTACCGGTTCGTGTTCTCTTATTTTTACTGGGAATATTGAAAGAAACGTCCGATCTTTACTGAATCAGGGTAAAACCCTTTTTAAGCCACTTCCGGAAAAGATGAAAGACCCCGCTCTCCTAGATAGAATACACTTTTACCTCCCGGGGTGGGAAGTGGACAAGATAACTTCAAATCGCCTTACTGATCACTTCGGACTTTCCGTGGATTATTTTTCCGAATTTCTCAGGGCATTTAGGGGAAACGTTCCACATATGCCAGAACATAATAACTATTACGAGTGGACAGAACCGGACAAGCTAAAGAGTAGGGATGAGAAGGCGGTAAGAAATACAGTGTCCGGATTTCTCAAGCTCCTACATCCTCACGGGCAGGTAGGGGCGGAAACTGTCGAGAATTATCTCCGCTGGGCCATAGAAATGAGAACAAGGGTAGTAAACCAACTATGCCGGATGGATGATGAATACTGCGGCAGACAATTTACCTATTGCTGCCCCCCGGACGGGCCAGAAAAGTCAGTTTCTGTACCGGAAAAAATAGAAGAGAGTGTTGAAGCAAAAAATCACTAAAACTAAAGGAGGTAAAATCTTGAACGCTAAAAAATTTTCTTTAACTTCCGGAGTGTCGGTATTGGTGATTGCCTTTTTAGTCGCCTCATTTTTACAACTACCCGTTCTTGCTCAGGAGGGTGATCAAGGAGGCGCAAGGAATATAATCAATAAAGTACTCACATATCTTAACACTATAGCTGAAGCAATCGGGGCATTCCTAATATTTGTAATTAACCGAATTACGGGTGTAAAATTATCCGAGTTAACTCTCCCTCTCGGGTATCTGGCAGAGATAACACTATTCTTGATGGCAATAGAAATACTAGAAGGGGCAAAAAAGATACTATGGCTTGTCGTTATGGCTGGATGGGGATTAATAGCGATAAGGATTGTGATGGACGTGGTTGAGGCAGCTCCAGCTGCATGACAGGCTAAGTACCTAGTCTGCTGAATAGACAGAAGAATAACTTGACGTAACTGAGTTTAAAGTTTGACAGGATTTTAGCCTGTCGGTTTGCGAAATCGATATCCCTCTGAGTAAAGTAATCGATTGAATCGCGCTATCCCCGCCCATGGGGTAGGGCATTACGCCAGATTCATGGCTTCGCCACCGCGATTTCTATTTAATTACAACTTTCGCATTCATCCTCGTCCAAAGGACGGGGTATTCTGCGTGAATTTGATAAGCTAAATAATGATACTATTCAAAATAGGCAATGACTTTAAGTCTTCGC
>JAGXLB010000074.1 GCA_018334915.1 Candidatus Bipolaricaulota bacterium | reverse complement strand
TCCCTCAACCGACCCTTCTACACTGATAAATTGGTCATCCTGCCAGTTTACGACACCTGTCAGCATCATTCCGTTGCTAAGCATAAAATTTAAGGGGTCCCCAGAATTTATATGACGGTTCAATTCAGCTTCGTGATTGTTTTCCATACCATTTCACCTCCTTCGTTATTATTTGATGCCGGGAACAGTTAACCGTTTTTGGCGTACATTGCCTGTTTTAGCCCCAGTTCCTCTCTTTTAACTTTTATATGGTCGATAATTAACCCCGCTGCCTTCTTCGGGTCTTCTTCGAAAGCAAACTTACCCCCGACCAGGTCTTCGATATCTTCCGTAAGGAAGTCCATCACATTCTCTGAACCCGTTACGGGAAATGGTTTGTTGAGGAGGGTATATACACCTGAAGCTACGAAGTAGAAACCAATCGAAACTGCTTTTTCGCTCATCCATTCCGGTGCGGCTCCAGCTACCGGTAATTCGGAAATATCGTTTCCCAGCCCTCCTTCGGCGACCATATTGCTCAATAAAGTCAGAATTCTGCTGTTATCGACGCAGGATCCAAGGTGGAGAACGGGAGGAATTCCGACCGCCCGACAGATTTCCTCCAGCCCCTCTCCTGCCATCTCGAATGCAACCTCAGGCTTCATCAAGCCGGCCTTGCCGTCCGCGATAGCCGAACAACCAGTTGATACGACTAGAACATCGTTCTTGATAAGTTCTTTTGCTAGTTCCGTATGGTTGTAGTCATGGCAGGTATCCGGATTATTACACCCTACGACGCCCGCTGCACCCAGTAACCTTCCATCTATAATAGCGTCGTTCAGTGGCCTATAAGTTGATCTGTAAGTACCTCCCAGGAAGTCGAATACGGATTCGGAAGAGAAGCCGCCGACCAGGACCTCTTTCTGCTCCGGTCTGGTCTGCTCCTCTCGGTCGCGGTTCTCGAAGTTCTCTATACCTTTCTTCACTATATCTTTTGCGGTCTTCAGTGCGGACTCTTCGGAGAATTCTTTGTGTTCTACGCCGGGGAATTTAGCCTTAGGAGATGTAGTCACGAGATCGGTGTGAAAGTTTTTGACTGTTTTGGAAAGGGCTGGCATAATACACTGGACGTCAACCATCATAAGCTCGACCATGCCGGTCATTATTGCAAGTTCCTGCTGAAGGAAATTACCCGCGACAGGAATTCCGTGACGCATCAGTATCTCGTTCGCAGTGCAGCATATTCCAGCGACGTTTATATTTTCGGCTCCTCTATCATTAGCGAACTCGATTAGGTCGGGATCCCGGGCTGCTTCTACGAATACCTCAGAAAGTGCCGGTTCGTGTCCGTGGACTATTAGGTTAACCGAGTCTTCCTCCAGCACTCCAAGGTTAACTCTTGCCTGAAGTGGTTCGGGAGTTCCAAAAAGTACGTCCTGAACGTCCGTCGCGATCATAGTTCCACCCCAGCCGTCGCTCAGGGCACAGCGGAGACCCTGTTTTAAAATGTGGCGGTAGTCCGTATCAACACCCATGTGCGTCCGGTGCATCGTTTCGACTATTTCTCTGTCGACTCCCCTTGGCAACAACCCTTCTTCCTCCCAGAGTTCGTACCTTTCGTCCGGAGCCCTCTCGGTTAGAGTTAAAACTCCTTTCTGACGTCCAAATTCGGCCAAACTCTTATCGGCAACATTTGTGGCGAGTTGGTCTTTTTTTCCGTTGCCCTCATCAACTCCGAAGTCGCGAGCCAGCTTCTTCAATTTCTTGTAATCTTTTACCTCGTAATCCGGGTCTTCGCCCTCGATCGCCTCGATTAAAGTGTGTACTACGTCGCGTCCGTGATCGGAGTGGGCAGCCGCACCGGCGGCGATCATTCGCACCAGGTTTCGCGCGGCAATGGTGTCTGCCGTAGCACCGCATACACCCGAGTTGGATTTTCCGGGGATAATTCGACAGGGTCCCATATTACAGATTCTGCAGCATATCCCATCCTGGCCGAACTCGCACTGAGGCTGCATGTCATCGTATCGATTCCAGGCAGAATCCAAGTCCTCATTGTCTTTCACAGCATCAAGAACTTCTAACGAGGCAGGATCGGCACTTTTCTTACCACTTTTTTCCTTCTTGTTTTCGGGCATATCTCCTCCTCCTGTGTATAAAATTATCCTCGGAAATTCCGAGGTGTCATCTTTTTAACCCATTCGATACGTTTCAATGAAAGAGTCGTTATAGATCTCCTCATTCAATATCATTTCAGCCGTCGCTACGGAGTTAATTAACTTTTCGTCGAATACATTACAAATTGCTGCGTCCAGCCCCACGGCCATAGCCATCACGAGAAACGTCCGATTTATAAGACTCTTCTCCGATGCGTCTGACGACATATTGCTAATTCCAAGCGAGATGTGAGGCGGAGGGTCCGATATATTGGAGAGCTGGTTAATGGCTTCAAGCAGGTTTGAAGCCTGCTCCTGCATGAACTTAAGCGGCATGGCAACGGGATCGATAAACAAATTGTCGACTTCAAGTCCGTATTCGTTAGCACTGGTGAAAATTTTCGCCGCGTATTCCAGTCGACCGTTAACGTCCTGGGGAGCTCCTTCCTCTCCACTCGTTATCCCTATGATCGATGCGTCGTGGTCTACCGCAAGAGGGATTAGTTTTTCCAGTTTCTCGTCCTGGGCTGTGGTTGAGTTTATCAGGGGGTCACCGTTACAGGCTTCGAGAGCCGGTTCTACTATATCGGGATTCTGAGAATCGATCGATATCGGCGTGTCTACCGTATCCTGGACAATTTCAATCAGCCAGATCATGTCGTCCGGATCCTTTGATACTGCTCCCATATTTATGTCGAGGTAATCGGCACCTGAGTCGGCCTGTCTCTCGGCAAGGTTTTCTATCTCCTCGCGATCTTTTTCCTGAAGTGCCTGCTTTACGTCGCTGAATCCGGCATTTATCCTCTCTCCAATTAAAATCATCAATTTCCTCCTTTTAAGCCGACCTCGGGGTTTATTTACCCCCGCTATCCATTAGCCTTTCGATTTTCCTACCAACCTCATTCAGGGCTTTTGGGTGACGCATGATCACGAGGTCCGCTCCAGCTTGAAGGTAAGTAAAAGCCGTAGTTGCTTCCCAGAGAGGACCCCTTTTTCTATTATCTCCCCAGTTAGGTCTTTCTTCTGCATTTATTTTAGCTTCTTTTGTCTTCCAGACCTCGCCTCCAATGTTCGCCAGCATCGGTTGTGCCATTAGTCGGTCTCCCTTCAGCCCCGCCAACCTGGTCCGTTCCATAATGGAATAAACGTATTCAATTCCGTAACCGAGAGCGGGAGAATCGGGAAAGATAACGATGTTTTCGAGGTCATATCCGACGTCAAGAGCAAGCGTATTGACCTGTTTCGCTATGTTAATATCGACGGGCGATTCCGCAATTACTTTGTGATCGTCGGCCTTACCCAGGGCGGCTAGAGTTCGATAGTTGTCCTCGGTAATTGTTCCCAGAAGGCAATTCTCTCCTTCCGCGGCGGGCGAAACAAGTGTGAAGACCTCGTTATCCTTTTCATCGTCGCCTGAGCCCCAGATAATAAGGGGTAGAGTTGTGGCCTCCAGTACTCTTTCAACCGTTTTTGCAGCCTCTTCCGGGCTCCTGTCTTCTCCGTATGGGTCACATCCCATCAATCTAAGGCTCAGTAAATCCGGTTCGAAGTCCTCTTCACATTTCTGAGCCCACTCGACAGGATTTCCCATAACGTCTCCAAATGGCTCCTTCGTGATTTGGGGCCAATCTTCCGGCAGAACGTCCCAGATTTCAAAGGCGAGAACCGGATGGTTGGGCATGGTTCCTTCAAAATGAAGGTAAGGCATGGTCGTCTCGCCGCCGATCGTGACAGTTCGGCTTCTTGTTCCCCCCTCTTCTTCCGTGGCGCCTATTGTTACGCTATTTATTTCGTTTTCCCAGGTTGAACTTACGTCGGGAATTTGCATAAATAGAAACCTCCGATTAAGAAACACTTATAAGGTCACTCACTCTTTACAGGCGAAATAGTTACCGAGTACGAAACTAGATCGTCAACCATTTTTCTCACTGACTTTAATGCAGGGGAATTCGGGTCAAGAAGGTCTATTGGTTTTCCTTCCCAGCAGAGATCGCGGACGTTTTCGTCCCGGGGTACCTCGCCCAGTAGTTCTAGATCGAGTTCGTCCACCTTTTTCTCGGTTTTGTCCGGCAGATCACCTTCTGTTCTATTCAGTACGAGGTATTTCTTACCGACCTCTATATCCAGTTCGTCGACCAATTCCGCAATTCGCCTGGCCGATTTGACCGCAATCGGATTGCTATCGCTCGCTATCAGGAGGGTGTCTATACCTGCCGTAGTTCGGCGTGACAAATGCTCCATCCCCGCCTCATTATCCATAACGAGAAAATCGTAGTTTCGAGCCAAATTATTCAGGTATTCTCGCAGGATGTTATTCACAGCACAATAGCAGTTGGGTCCTTCTCCTCTGCCCATGACCAGCAGGTCTTTGCCTTTTCCTTCCGAAAGTATTTGCTGGAGATGTAGTTCCATCCATCTCTTTTTTGTCATACCGGGAGGTATATCCTGATTTTCGCGCAGAACCTCCGCTTCGAGCTCCCCGATGGTACCGTCGACGTCAAAGCCGAGTAGTTCGTTCAGGTTTGCGTTTGGATCGGCATCTATTGCAAGGACAGAACCTGCCTGTCTCTCTACAAGTTCTCGGATAATGAGTCCTGAGATGGTGGTTTTACCCGTCCCGCCTTTGCCCGCTACTGCAATCGTGAATGTATCCTCGTCCTCTGTTACTTTATTCAGTTTGATCACCGCCTGACTGCTCGGTTATTCCGACGGAGCCAAACTGACTGAGGTCGGTATGAGGGAGGAACTTTGCAGCAGTGAATTCTTCAAAGTAGTTGGGATAGTCTATTAAATCGTAATACGTAACGGATTTCGAGATCTCCCTGCTTTCTTCGTAAGCCTGCTGGGAAAGCAGGGCCATCTTCGCTCCGATTATCGAAGTATTTCCGACGAATTTAATTTTTTCCGAAGGTATATCAGGGATCAGACCCAGTGTTTTTGCTTTTCCGCTATCCAGGTACGAGCCAAAACCTCCCGCTATCAGAAGTTGATCCAGGTCGTCCAGCTCGAGATCGAGACTTTTCAAAAGTATTCTCGCGCCAGAGTAGATAGCTGCCTTGGCGTTTATCAGGTTTTTTATTTCGGCTTGATATACGGCAAGCTCCCCGTCCATTCCTGTTTCTGCCGGCTCTTCCAGAATGAATTTTAACTCTCCTTTTTCTTCTTCGATCCTGTCCGAGTCGTCCGGCTCTAATTGGCCGGACCTGTTTACGAATTCTCCTTCGAACAGGGACGCTACCAGGTCGATAAGTCCCGAACCACATATACCTTTTGGCCTGGTATTGCCGATTACCGAATATATTAGATCACCTTCAACGAATTCTACCTTGTCGACAGCGCCACGACTTGCACGCATGCCGGACCTGATACCGGTACCCTCAAAGGCGGGGCCCGCTGATGCCGCACAGCTCATCATCCAATCCTTGTTCCCTATCAAAATCTCCCCGTTGGTCCCTATATCCGTAAGCATGGTGAGTTGATCTCTTTTATGGATGCCCGTCGAAAGTACGCCCGAAGTAACGTCTCCACCGACCCAACCACCAATAGCGGGCATGAAGTAGAGTAATCCCCTTGGGTTAACTTTTATCCCTACCTCTGCCGCCCTGATAGGGGGCGGTTTGGTCGTGTTTGGGACATATGGCTTCTTTCTAATATGTGAGGCTTCAAGTCCGAGGAGGAAATGTAGCATGGCAGTATTTCCGGAACACATAACGGAAGTTACGTCTTTGAGTCTTATTCCTTTTCGATCCACGAGGGCGTAAATAAGGTCGTTGATATCGTTTGCGAGAGTTTCCTGGAGGTCCTCTCTACCATCTTCTTCCGCGTGACGGATTCGCCGGGTAACTTCCTCGCCGTACTGCATCTGGGAGTTGTATTTCGCCTCCGCGTCCAAAGTTTCCGAGGTTACAAGGTCGAGCAGGTGAGCTACTACGGTGGTAGTGCCTATGTCCACGGCGACGCCGTAATTCGTATCGGCAGTGTCGCCACCTTCCAGCTGGATTACTTCGGTTGTATCACCCCTGCGTCCGAGGGTTGCTGTTACTTTCCAGTCATTGTCCCTGAGCAGGGAGGAGGATCTTTTAAAGACCTTTAATCCAGTCTGCATGATCGGAACATTTTTCTTTCTCCTGAGCTCTCGATAAATTCTTCGGTGGTCGGAAAGATTATCTTTAAGGCTTGGCTCCGGCAGTTCCAGGTAGTGTTTTTCTATCAGGGGTTCGTACTTTACTGAACTGCCGACTCCGTCCGAAGTTAAAGCCCTAAACTTCTGGGCGTCCTCGTCGATTAATATTTTCCCTTGTGTTGCCGTGCTTTCTGGAGGTACAGTTACTTTCAGATCGCCCCTAATCCAGGTCTGGCAGGCGAGAGAATAACCTTTTTTTATTTCTTCACGTGAGAGAGTGGAAGTTGAGCCTACGTCGACTTCTCCGTTGTCAACTATTACCTTACACTTGCCGCAGATGCCCTCTCCGCCGCAAATGCTATTGATTTGTACTCCAGCACTGGTAGCGGCGTCGAGCAGAGAAGTCCCTTTGCTGACTTCGGCCTTTATTTCTTCCTCCATAAGAGAAAAATTGACTGTAGGCACTTTAGCACCCCGACTTTACGCTTCCCATTCCTGTCTTAGGAACCTGGGTAGACTGGCCGCGTCTTCGGGGCCGACGATTACGTCCCAGCCCCCCTCCTCCTGAACTGTCATCCTCAGCATTCCGACCAGTCCCGGTATGATTAATTTGTTGTGATCGACTTTATTCATTGCTCCCTGTTCCTCTACTGTTTCTACTATTTCTTCTCCGGTTAACTGATCGTCAGCGTATGCGTTTAATACTCCAAGGCCGTCAGTATCCATAACGGATATATAGGCGGAAAATCCGCTATCCTCGACCTCCCCCTCGAGGCTATAGTAGGTCAACTGGAAGTTAGTTGTGAACAAGACGGGGGAGTCAGGTCCCGGATCTCCAACTTCGTATAATTTTGTTTCGACGGAGTTTTGAACCTGGGGGTCGATATAAATGTGCTGGCGGACAGTTAGTAAAGGGAAAATCTGCCAGGAATTGGTAGTGTCCAGAGAAAGAATCGAAGCGTATTTCAAAATGTAACTAGTCCCGTCTGCAACTTGCTGGAACGGTGTGCTGGAGTTGACTCTAGCCAGAACGGGATAACCAAGGGGAGAGAACTCCTCGACTACCGCTAGTCTTCTAAGCTTCGTTAGTTTCTCAATATACTTACTTATACTGTCAGCCCGGGGGTTCAGCACGAGTTCTTCTGCACCCTGATCGGAAATCCTGTCGGTAAGTTCCGCAAGTCCGGACAAATCGTATTCCGATACTGCCAGCGGGGTTTCGTATTCCTCCGCCAGGTTCGCCATTTCCTTCCAGTTATCTTCGGTAGCATTACCCACCAGGGGGTTACCGTTGGAAAGTCTGGTTAGTCCTTCTTTTATCGCTTCAGGGTTCCGGGAAAGGAGGTAAAGGGGGAACTGTGACTCGTCGTCTACCATTTCGACGAGTTTTCCGTATCTTTCAGGGTCAAGTTCGTTGTTTTTCAGGGTAAGCAAATCCAGACTAATTTTTTCCCCTACCCGCTCGAACTGAAGATCGTTTACCCGGTTAACTTTTTCTTTTAGTTCCGGCTCTTCTAGCGAATCGTCTATCTCAATTGATACCGCCGTCGGTCTGTAGAACTTTTCTTCGTGCCTGTATTGGACCGTTTCGCCGCCGATCTCTACATCGTCGTTCCCGTCCCCTATATTAACGATTCTCATGGGAGGGGCCGAGGAAGCCGCGAGGGTTTCTTCGGCTTCCGGAGAGACGTGAGGGCACTGATCAAGTGAAACTTGTTTGCTTGCGAGTTGCATTGCAAAGGCCATACACGTCGGAAAATTGCAGTCACCGCAGTCCGTTTGAGGTAATTCCTGATAAATATCCATCGCACTTAAGTCTGACATTATTCCTCCTCCAGGAACGGATTGTTTAAACTTACATCATAGCTTCCATCTCTAACGCCGGATGATCTACTTCCTTTAAGTATTCGACGACTTCTGCCGCTTCTACGGCGTCTTTTTCTGTAGCTATCTTATCGAACAGTTCGGGTTCACCTATATCTTCCAGTTTCTCTTTTAACCGCTCTTCGATTTCCCCCTTTAACGTCGAGGGCATCCAGACAACTCTTTCAATTCCTTCATGTCTCTCGGGAACGTCGGCGGATATAAATTTGTCAGAAGTAATATACATCTTTCCTATACCGATAAACCCAGGGGTTTGAACCCCACCCCCAACCTCTCCCGCCATCGTGGAGAAGGTCATGCCGATGGGTGTCATATCGTTGTATTCTCTCGAAGCTATCATGACCCCGTTCGCCTGGGGAAGAACCGCCGCAATACACTCGAAGCATCCACAGGAAGTCATGGGATCTTTTATCATCGAATAGGCACTAAACTTCTTCAGGTTTCCGTCAGTTTCACGGGCCAGGTATTTGTTTACCCCTTTCCACTGACCGTACTCCTCGTCTATTGGCTCACCTTTTTCTACTGGCTGATTGGGTCCTTTGGGGTCCATTTCGTGCCCAGCCTTACAGTCGAGCCAGGTATAAGCCCCGCAGAGCCCCAGTCTTTCAGGAGTGACGATACATACGTGATCGGGAGCGTAAGTCTGACAGAGAGTACAGGAATAGAACGTGTCCACGTCGGAGTCCTTCATTCCAAGAATCCGCTCGTCTCGCTGGTGATAGATTTCCTTTGCCCGTTCCAGAGGTTCCTGTATTTCTTCCTCGTCGGTTATCAGAGTAACCTGGACTTTGTCTATCACCGATGAGAACTCTTCCTTGATTTTCGAGATTAGAATTGTGGCAAAGTCCTCCAACCTGAAACCCTTCTCGTAACTGTCTTTGCTTATCCTGATCCAGGGAATCGCCCGCTGGCCCATGTGGAATATTCCACCCGCCCAGCTGATAAATTCGTGGAACCGTCTCTCCACTATAGTTTCGAAGTCTTCTTTGAACTCCCGGCCCGCTACCTCAACCACAATTCCCAGGGGGAGTGCTTCACCTTCTTTTACACCTTCTTCCAGGCCTGGTCCGATGTGTTCGATCTCTTCATCCTCAACTTCTTCTATGGGACGATTCCGGAGCAACTCGAAAGCGGTGCTCGACTTCCCCCCAAACTCGACGTACATCTCTTCTTTTCTTACCGATTCGCCCTCGAACCCCGCGCCAAAGGGTACGGGTATGTCTACTTCCGAGACCTCTATTTCCAGGTCCCTGACTTCTACTGCTTTGTTGACGAGCTTGTCCATCTGTACCGATGAAACCACGTGCTCGTAGTCGCATATTCCCCTGGGAAGAATTTCCGGTAAATCAACGTTGGAAATCGTCGGAAAGCCAAAGTTTAGAGCCCCGGCGGCAGTGGCGTACTTTTCGTCTGTAATTAGCTGATTTCCGTTTACGTTCTCGTCCTGGCCCAGGGCTAATACGAAGGCGTGCACGGTATCTTTGTTGTATAATAGTATTTCCTTTGCCTCTTCCATCCCCCCGGGCTCTTTACCCCCGAACGTCAAAGCTGCCCGACAGGCGAAATTTAGAGCGTGAACCGTCGCGGAGGTGGATTTTCCATATGGAACCAGGAAAGTGTCCCACCCCATTTCTACCCCTTCTTCGGCGAGCTGTTCTGCCATGCTCGTACCGTTTGTCGAAGAAGACATGAAGACGAGTATGTTCTTCTCCCTTAATTGTTCTGCCAGCCTTACGGCATCCTCGTTGGTCTGAGCTGAGCCGACAATTGCGGCGAATCCAGGCATTCTCCCGTCAACAAGCTTTATACCCTGTGTCCTAAGAGTGGAATCGTTCGTAAATCCCAGCCAGGGAGAGTCAGGAGAATTTCCTTTGACTAGCTTGAGAGCCTCGATTATTTCCTGAGAGATTAGCGTGGCAACCCCGGCGTCGAGAGCCTTCCCCAGATACGGAGTCCATAGTTCGTCCTTCGGTTCCTCGGGAAGGAGCTCCTTAGCGCGATCCAGAGGCTTTTCCATGTCTTCTACAGTCTGAACCTTTACCCCGGTTAGGGATAGAATGAGAGGTAAATTATAGCCAGTGTTTGGGAACGCTACTTCTTCGTCACTACCTTTGTCTTCTTTAACCTCTTTCCAGGCTTTTTCAGCCCGGGAAAAGTACTTGTGTGCGCCTCTAATTGCTGCCGATGAGACTACTTTGGACATTCTTACCTCCCGGCAATAAAATATGTTAGTTTATCCTCTAAGTTCGTTTACTAGACCAGCCCAGACCTCTTTTATGGATTCCCTAAGCTGACCGTAATCCGGGGAAACCTTTTCTCCCCTTCTACTGCTTGCTCTAATTTCTTCGCTATAAGGAATAAACCCGAGGGGTTTTTCTTCCAGAGCTTCGAGTAAAAATTCTCTATCTTCTGCCCCCCTAACTTTGTTACAAACTGTGTAAGTTTTGGCTAAACCTATGTCTTCAGCGAGTTCTTCAATTCTCCATTTCGTCTCTAAGCTTCGGTGGTCCGGTTCTACCACCGCAACCAAGGCGTCTACTCCTTCCCCGGTTCCCCGGCCTAGATGTTCAATTCCCGCTTCCATGTCAACTACTACAACTTCCTTCCGTTCCAGCATTAAGTGGTTTAAAACCTCTCGCAGGAAGGCGTTCTCGGGACATGTACACCCGCTACCGCCGGACCAGACAGTACCAAAGACCATCAACTTGACACCGTCAGCCTTTTCGTAAAACTTATCCGGAATATCGCTTACTTTCGGGTTCAACTTTACGAGACCTCCCCCACCTGCTCGTTCAGCTATTAAATCCTCCAGTTCGATCAACGGTATAGCAGTATTCTTTACGCCGAGACAGGAACTCAAATTCATGTCAGGGTCGGCATCGATGGCGATGACTTCCCGACCTCGTTCCACTCCGTAGGTTCCCAGAAGTGCAGAAATAGTTGATTTGCCTACCCCCCCTTTACCGACGATAGCCACCTTCATGGCTTTTGCCCCTCGGCTTCTTCGACAAACCGGTTGCAGAACTCCTTTCCCAGCAGTGAAAGTCCCTCTGGCGTTAGGCATTCTGCAGCTGGTTTCTCGAACAGCACGTTAACTTTGTCTCGAAATTCGTCCCCGCCGCTCCAGAAGACGAGGGCAATTTTAAACCCCGGCAAAGCCCGAAACGCGTAACCCGAGTCTCCCATATCAATTTCTTCTCCACCGAGCTCCTCAGAGACTAACACGAACTTTTCCCTTCCATTCTGGAATTTTCGGGATAATCTATTCTCAGTGTTTTTCTTAAAGTTACTGGAGTAGAAGTCACCATGGGGTATTTCCCTGAACGCTATCCACTCACCGGAACCCGAAGGAAAATTAGCCAGGGAGAGATAATTTAGAATTAGCTCTGCCAGGTGTTGCTTTTCAGGGTCGGACGACTGCTTCACTTCGAACTCTGGAGTCTTTACTTGAAATTCCTCGTCGAAAAGTTTTACCCGAATTTCACCTTCCTCAAATCTTGCGCCGCTCCGTTT
>JAGXLB010000277.1 GCA_018334915.1 Candidatus Bipolaricaulota bacterium | reverse complement strand
GAGGATAGGAGTAACTTTTTCTGATGATGCTGGAGACAGTTCTGACGATGCTAATTCTGGGTTGTTCGAAGCAAAACTTTCTGGTGGCACATTTGCGGACGTCCCCCGATTTGATCATAGCTTGAGCGTCGGAAATGTTTCACGGAGCGATAAACCAAGCACCGTTTTAGACCTTACAGGTGGTGGCTTAGACGGTAATCCAAATTGGGCAACTGCTGACAGTGACACCGTGGGCTTACAACTAGATGTAGGAAACTTGGAGAATATAACTTCAGATAGCTATAGTGAGGGAGATTATACTATAGATTTTTGGGTTTACCAAGACTCTATTCCTTCATAAGCAATTTGTTTTTTGGAGCGGCGAAACGTAGAACGCTACTGCGAAGTTTAAATCCAAAAAATAGTTGAAAACCTGAAACAGGGAGAAAATTTTTTCGGTGAGCAATGCAAGGGTTAAGTAATGTATATGCAATTTGATAGAGCTGTGAAAGCTTCATTGATAGCCGCTATAGCTATAGTGGCTATTATATTGATCTGTTCACCGTATTGGGAGACTTACTCAACGGATTTCGATTCAGCAAAAATTAATATAATTTTTCAGCCTAGATACAGTTTATCAATTGATAATGTGACAATCTTTGAAGGAAACACCGCCCAGTTTACAGTTGAACTTTCAGAGCCGGCTGAGTCCGAGATAACAGTTAAGTATACGACGACCGATGGGTCCGCGATCAGCTCTCAGGGAGATTACGAATCCGCATCGGGAACGCTAACTTTTTCTCCTGGAGAGACTCAAAAAACGATAACCGTACAAACACTTGAAGACGACGAGGAGGAGGTCGACGAGAACTTTTTCGTCGACCTCAGCGACCCTACGGGACCCGCGACAATAGATGATCCCAGGGGTATAGGGACTATTCTGGACGACGAATCAGAAGAGCTACAATTAACCATAAGTGACTCCGAAGCGTACGAAGGAGACCCCGAAGAATTCACGGTACAGCTCTCCGGTGAAGCGGACGGGGCGATTAGGGTAAGTTATACTACTCTTGATTCAACCGCTTCGGCTGCGGAAGGTGACTACGAGTCGACTGCGGGCACGCTCATATTTTTGCCCGGACAGACCCAAAAGACCATCCAGGTTCCGACAACTGAAGACGAAATTCAGGACCCTGACGAAACTTTTGAGGTAGTTCTGGATATACTATCAGGAGATGTCGCTTTCCTCGAAGACGGTATCGGTACGGGGACTATTCTGGAAAGGACGGCAGCAGGAGAGGCCGGTGGGGCTGGCGAGGAGGAGGAAGGAGAAACCTGTCAGCCTATATGCCCGCCAACACTGCCCGCGATAGGGGCGACGAAAGACGACGAACTTTACGAGGATAAAAACGGAAACGGTATACTCGATCCGGACGATACGCTAAAGTATTCAATAAGGATTTCCAAGCTGAGGAAGTCGTCGACCGGAGAAATCACTTACGTTGACCCGTTGAGTCCTTATCTGGAACTTATTGAAAGCTCGATTGAAATACCCTGGGGTGAATATGAAACCAATACGGAAGCCGGCCGCGATGTATTGCTCGTAAATTTACCACCCGGAAATGAATCCGCTGGTTCCGGCTTTCCCGCTATAATAGAGTTCAGGGCAAAGTTTACAGGTAGAAGTCCAGAAAACCTCGAGAAAGTTTCGGGCCAGGGGGTGCTGTACTCCGCAAGTTCCCCAACTACGGTGACAGATGACCCGGATACTGAGTCCTATCACGATCCAACGGTCACGGACTTCCACAATAACACCCCAGAAGAGGCTGAACCACAGCTAGATCTATTCAAAACGGTCCTGGAAGTCGAACGGAAAGATTCGGAACAGGAAGTAAAGGAAAAGAACCGGAACGGTGCAAATAGGATAGTTGCCGGAAAAACGAGAGTTAAGTTGGGAATATTAATCAGGATAAAGGGAAAAGATTGGGAAGAACATTTCCCCCTGACTGTCGCTGAACCGGTGGATAGACATCTTATACTGGAGGACAATTCGGTAAAGTTAAACGGCGATACTGTCTCGTACGGTTTGAACAATGAAACAGGTATGCTAGGTGTAAGCATTCCCGCAGATGCAGATAGAGAAAAATACAGAATTACTTACTGGGTGACTGTAGACGAGACGATTAATACTGAGGTGGGACACTTCGGAACCAGAACAATGGTTGGCGGTAAAGGTTTAGGAACGACCTATTCGGAAGATCCTGATAGCGACGTACTTAGGGATAGAACGGTTCTTCACCTCCAGAACGATTGTGAACAGGACAACTACATGGATCTCTGGAAAGAGTGGCTGGATCAGCTAAAAGAGCTTCCCGGGACGCTGATTCCTGTAATAGTAAGAACTAACCATTCGACGGGAGATACCACTGCCGGAAGCGTGGACGAGGAAAAAAGAAGAGAAGAGGGCTTGCCCGGGGAAGAGTGGGCTGGCGAGTCCGGGGCGGAGGAAGGTAATACCTATGGACTTAGCTGGGCTACCGTGAGGGACGATTCAAAGGATTCTTCTTCGGGCTCGGCAAGTACCACGAGATCCGGTGCCAGGTTTGTCCTCTCGGGTGCCGGCTATTTCTCTTTTTCCTCCTCGGGCAGAAGAGACCTGATTGTAAGAGGATCCCTTAAAGATAAGGCCGTATACGTTCCAGGATCCTGTAATGCACCGGTTTTCGTCCCGAGCAGTCGCGAAGGAAGCAGTTTTCTCAGTTTTGATGGAGGTTCCAGAGGTCTGCCCGTATGTAGCGAAGGTTATGTCCCAATAATAATTGATAGTGAACGATTGGCTGAAAGCGCCGGAGAAGGTGGCGATGTATCGGCGGATGACTCAATAGAATTAATTGCTGTATCCGATGAAGGTTGAGATACAACAATCAAAGGTTGATTCTAAAATTAAAAGAGAGTGGGAAATAAAATTCTAAAGATGAGGCCGAACAGAGTTTGATGTTATGGAGATAAAACCATGTACCTTTCAAATTCAAAGACTGGTGAAGCGTCAGCCTTAAAGTTACTGACGGTGGCGCTGGTATTAATTTTAGCCGTTTTTTTGGCAATTTCGTTACCCGGATTCATACCGGGTGCGGGAGAATTTGTGGTATATGCCAACGGCCAGGGAG
>JAGXLB010000073.1 GCA_018334915.1 Candidatus Bipolaricaulota bacterium | reverse complement strand
TGTTCCTGGGCTTCCAGTGCCTCTTTTATCTTATCGGACGAAACTGCACCCATGTCGTTCAGTATTTCACCTACCCTGCGCTCCGCCTCGAAGTACTCTTCCAGAATTGAAAGGATAACCGCACTCTTGCTCTTCCTCTCTCTGTTGGCTTTCTCTTCAACTTTGTCGATCAGGTACTCGTCCTCGTCTTTGTAATAAATAGTAGTTTGCATTACCTAAACCTCCCGGGATAATTTAAGTTTGTAGAAATAATCTAAACTCTGAAGCAGGCAGAAAGTGAAGTCCGAAAGTACAAGCCGGATGAGTGTTTAGATTTCAATCTTGATAAGACCAAGGACTTCACCTTTCAACCGGTGTTATCCCTGGCAACCCGGCTTTCTTCTCAAAGGAGATTTCTTATAGCAAGAAGACCCGTGGTTTTGCGCGGTTATCTTTCGATAACCTAGCCTTTTTCAAGGATGACACAAATATAATATATTGATTAATCTTATTTGTCAAGTTTTATCACTTTAAACGTATTTTTTTGTTTTGATATATTGTAAATAAATTGTTCTTTTCCGCATATTTATTACATTTGCATTTAAGCTAGATGTATATTGCGGCCCTTTATACTCCTGACAGAAGCTTTGTATACATCCGAACTGAGCGGTTTTAAGGCTTAAGCTAGAAGGAGAAGGGTTAACCGTAAAGGATATTTTACAGGCGGAACTTGGTCCAGCACCCGGATGAGAAAAGTTACCTGGGAATATAATCTACCACTAAACGAGCCTGGCAGCCAATACCGTAGTAGAAGTAAAAGCTTTTGAGCCAGGTTCCGAAGCTCATCTGGGTGCTGGTTGAAAGTTTCGAGAAAGCAAGTTGGCCTGAATCTTTTAGAGGTCACCAACTGGGTGAAACAATTAAATTTCTCAAGTGGGAAAATCGCACGACTTAGGTATAAAATAAGCATCAAACAATCCGTTTTGTCCTGAAAACTCGTTTAATATAGAGACTCGTTTTAATATAATTCTTTTTTTAATAAAACTTATAAAAACCAGGTACTGGTAAGAATGGAGGTTTTGGTTAATATTTCCTTTAGCCATGAAATTTCGAAATCTTTTTAGAACCAGCTGGGTCTGGATGTTTCTGGCTCTAGCGGTCGTTCTGATAATTTTATCCTTCGACCCTCCTGCCGGGCTTACCAGGGCTGGGCAAACCTCGCTGGCCTTGCTTGCTGCCGTCATTATCCTCTTTATTTCCGAACCCATACCTCTTCCGGGAATAATATTTTTCATCGCAATATACCAGGTATCTTTTGGGCTGGGTACTCCGAACCAGGTAGCAAAGTCTTTCATGCACGATGCGGTATTCTTTATTATGGGAGCACTAATGATCGGGGTTGCTCTGAACAATCAGGCCATCGGGAAAAGACTAATACTGATTTTAATAAACAAAGTGGGGAATAACGCCAAGAAGATAAGTCTTGCGATAATTACTACAGCAGCGTTGCTAGCCGGTTTCATAGCGGACCACGTGGTTGCTGCCGTCCTGACACCAATGGTAATTTCGTTATTAAAAACCACTAGAGAACAAACGGACAAAAGAATTGCAAACCTGAGCAAGTACCTTTTATTTTCGGTTGCTTATGGGGCCACAATCGGCGGCCTTTATGCCCCAAGTGGTGGTGGTCGTAACATAGTAATGATTGGGCTACTGGACGAGATAGCTAACCAGCAAATAAGTTTCGGTCGATGGATTATCCTGTCTCTGCCAATAACCCTCCTCATGATACCCATTACCTCCTTTATATTGAACTTCGTCTTTAGACCGGAGGTTATGGACCTTTCCCTGGCCGTCACCGGGTTGAGAGAGGAGCTGGAGGAAAGGGAAGTAACGGGAGAAACGTGGTTGACTTTAGTCATATTCGTGATTACGGTTGTACTCTGGATTACCGCGGGATCGCTCCTCGGTCTGGGCATCCTGGCACTGCTAGGTGCGACCCTCTACCTGGTCTTCGGCCTGGTAGACTGGGAGGACTATCAACGCGGGGTTAACTGGGGTGTGATTGTGATCTACATGGGAGCGCTAAGCATGGGTTCGTTATTAAATAGAACCGGAGCGGCAGGCTGGATCGCGAATTCCGTAATGACGTTCATTCGGGAAGGGTTAAACATCTCAGGAATGGGACCGATAACCGCAGCGATCTCCGCTCTATCGGCCGCTATGACAAATTTGATGAGTGCCGCGGCGGCTGCGAGTGTTGTCGGCCCCATAACGTTAAAATTGACCGAATACAGCACTTTAGATCCGGTCTTCGTCACTCTGCTTACGGCAGTTTCTACCTCCTTCGGATTCTTACTAGTAATAGCGACTCCCCCAAACGCGATTATCTATTCGTCGGGGCACATAAAAGCAAAAGACTTTATCAAGGCTGGGGTATTGATGACGATGGCAGCATTCGGTATTCTGTCCTTAGTGGTTGCCTTCTGGTGGAATTTATTGGGTTTAATATGACAGATAAACTTCAATATGTTAGTTGATAATTTAAATAGGGTGGGCACTATCTACTCGCAAGGTGAATATATCTTATGGCTATAAACGTGCTATATTACAGTCAAGGCCGAGAGGAAGATAAGAACGCTCTGACTTATTTAAGAAGCTTGTTGAGCGAGAAAGTAGATGAGATCGATATAATTTACGTCACCGAAGAGAGTTCAGAGGTCGATGAGAAGCGACGAAGGGACCTGGCCCGGGAACAACAAGAACATTTCACCAGCGTCGAAAGCGATGAAGCTCTTAAAGAAGCGAGAAACGTATTTTCAGAAACCACTATAAACGTTATTACTACATCTTCTGCCGGGGACCCGGTGGAAGAGATACTTGATAAATTAGGAGATCAACAGTTTGATCTCTTCGCACTCACCGCTTTTGGCCGCGGCGGATTTAGCAAGGAGATACTGGGCGCCCACGTTAAACCCATCCTGGAAAGGTCTAATTTGCCAGTTTTGATTCATAAAGGTGAACTTGAATCTTGTGAAAGAGTATTAATGCATGTCCCTAACGATAAGGAGCGGTGTATCGACCTGGCAAATTACATGAGTAGATTGCTCAAACATTCCAAACCCTCAGTAACGTTCCTCTCAATTCTCGAAGAAGGTCATCCACACTTCGACGGCTACACATCTCCGGAAGACGAAGAAGGCCTGGCCGAGGTCAGAAAGGATTATGAATTTGAAGAGAAAGAATATATCCAGAATGCGAAAGAAATACTTACCGAAGAGGGTATTGAAGCAGAGATAAGACACAGAATTGGGGGTTTATCCGACGAACTCCTGAAAGAAGCCAGAGAAGGAAGGTACGACTTAATGTCTTTCGCTCCTGAGAAACCCGGGCTCCTCCAGAGTCTCTGGGAAGGGGACGTCTCCTTCGAAATTATCAGAGACGTCGAAATATCGGTTCTAAAGTTCTTGAAGGTTTAAGCCTAAGTTAATTTATGCCAAAAATACTGAGAAATCCGCTGGCATCAGAACTTATCCACCTATTAAAGGACGGACCCGCTGGCCGGAGGACTTTGACTGATGAGGTCGGTGCTTCTGAAAGTTCGGTGCGAACGGTGTTAGAGCACCTTCAATCGGAAGGAATAGTGGAAATGGATCGGCAAGGCACCAGACTATCCGAAATGGGAAGGCTGGCATTTGGTCCCCTGCTGGAGTCAGTCCTCGAGGTCAAGAAGGTGAACCCTCCCGAACTATCCATGGGAGAGATTAGCAGAGCAGCTCTTCTCGCCAAAGTCGACGAATTAAGCGGTCGGGCCTGGAGTTTCCGGGACCTGGCGATAAGAGAAGGAGCTAAAGGAGCAGTAATTCTGGAGATAGACGGCGAGATAACTTTTTTGCATTCTCAGGATTTGCTAGAGGACATTAACCCCAAAGCTGATAGAGAATTAAAAGAGGCCTTTCCTGGCTGGAAGAATTCAAGCCTTATTATCGTGGTATCCGGAGACTCATCGGAAGTCGTGGAGCACGGCCTGTGGAGAATTATCGGTGAGATAGTTCTTAAGAAATCCTAAAAGCACTCTACCCTTCGCTTCATAGCTTAACTCAAATCTTACACCAGCGTATGAAACGAAACTTAATTCTTGAATATTGACTTAATTTTTTACTAGGTGAAAGATTTGATTTATCCAACTCTACCAGTTATGTACTTCTCGGTGAGTTCTTTTTCGGGGTTTTCAAAAAGCTCTTCTGTTTCGCTCATTTCAACCAATTCTCCCAGCCAGAGCAAAGCTGTTTTGTCTGATATTCGGGCCGCCTGTTGCATGTTATGCGTAACGATAAGAACCGTATAATCGGTGCTAAGATCTTCGATCAGGTCTTCAATTCTGCCTGCCGATATCGGATCCAGCGACGAAGTCGGTTCGTCCATCAGGATTATCTCAGGCTTGGTGGCCAGGCACCTGGCTATGCACAGTCTCTGCTGCTGACCTCCACTTAAATCCATGGCTGACTTATGGAGCTTGTCCTCAACCTCATCTAATAACGCCGCCTGTTCCAGGCTATCTTTTACGACTTTGTCCATGTGGCGGCCATCGATGGGACTCTTCTCTCCGGATTCAAAAAAACTTGTCAGGGAACTGAGCCCTCCCTTCTCCTTCCTCAAATGGTGCTTGTAGGCTCGGGGTCCAAAAGCAACGTTATCGTAGACACTTTTAGGAAAAGGGTTTGGCTTCTGAAAAACCTGGCCGACTTTTTGCCTGAGTCGGCTTACTTGAAGCCCTTTTGAATAAACGTTATTCCCGTCGACCTTTACAATCCCTTCCACTTTAGCTCCATCTATAAGGTCGTTCATCCTATTTATCGAGCGAAGTAGGGTCGACTTTCCACAGCCTGAAGGCCCAATCAAAGCAGTTACTTTCTTTCTGAGAATGTCAAGAGAGACGTCTTCGATCGCATTTTCTTCGCCGTAATAAACATCTAAATTCCTTATCTCTACTGCAGTCTGATTCGGTAGATCCAGTATACCTTCTTTATTTCCCTGGTCGTTAAACAAGCTGCCCTCCTAATGGCCACGAAACCATAATAACTCTCCACCTCTTAATTGAATATGTCATAATTAAGGCGTAACCACACCTCGACAAATTGTAACTACCATCCCCTCCTCCTTCTATAATAACTTCTCACAGTAATTCCAAGCCCGTAAAACATCAATACGAGGACTATGAGTACCAGAGCCGTTCCCCATGCCTCGTCGATGCTACCGCCCACGCCCGCCTTGTATATCGAGTACATCCTGTAGGGCAACGCGTCGACCTCCCTGAACAGGGAACCAAGTTGGAAATAAGGGAAGGAGGAAGTAAGGAAACTCGGTGCCGAAGTATTCGAAGCCACTGCAATTAACATTATCGGCGCAGTTTCTCCGGCGATTCTTCCTATACCCAGCAATATACCTGTTATTATCGAGGGTACGGAGGAAGGTAAAATGACCTTTCTGATCGTCCACCACCTGCTGGCTCCGAGAGCCAAACTACCGCTCCGGAATTCGTCGGGCACGGAGGATAGCGCTTCCGTTGAAGTGGCAATGGTCAACGGCAATAACATTGCCGCCAGAATAATCTGCCCTGCCAGTAGCGTCGAATGTCCGGTTATCCTCGGGACGAGAAATACGTAGCCGAAGAGACCAAAGACTATACTGGGTGTCGACCACAAGCAATCCGCCGTTACACCCACGGCTTGCCTGATCCACGTCCGTTTTGCGTATTCAGTAAGGAATACCGCCGCTCCAACACCCAGAGGAACGGCAAGGACTGTTGCACCGATTATCAGGGAAAAAGTACCCATAATCGCAGGGAATATTCCGACTTTCCCCATCATCAAGTTAGTACTCGACGAAATAAATTGCCAGTTTATCACGGAGGAGCCCTCGATTATCGTATATGAGACGAAGAAAACCAGCACGCCGAGAGGGATCAGTACCGACAACCAGGTAAAGTACTTGACCGCAAGTTCCCTGTTTTGCGCAGGGTTTTCACGGAAGAATAGCAACCCGGCCCAGATACCTGCAAAGCCTACAAGAAGAAAAAGCAAAAGGTTTGCGAGTTTTGCCGTGATGTCTCCCTCCAGGTTCGGTAACGCCACCCCCTGATCGGGAAAGAACAAAAAGACTACACCTCCAAGAAGAAGCAGCAAAATTGAAATAAGGAAATGGCTTATCGGAGGCTGGTAATTATCGCCAAGGTTGAAGACAATAATTGTAATCCCAACCCCGGCCAGCAGTATCCCGCCGAAGGCGGAAATGGCCTCGCTGGAAATAGCACCGGGCTCGACCACTAACCACCCGCTAATTAACAGAGATACTACCGCAAGAACTAACCAAAGAACGATCATTATATATCTTATTGCTTTCTCTCTTGCAGAAATCATCAGCCCTGCCTGAACCTCCTTTGAAGCCTGCTCTGGATCAACCTCGAAGTCACGGAGAGTGCCAGGACAACAAAAAAGAGCAACAAACCCGCTCCCATCAGCGCGTCGATTGACTGACCAGAGGCCTCGCCGATCTGGGAAGCTATCAGAGATGTAAGTGTTTCTCCGGGTTCAAATATATCGTAGAGGGGGGACGGAAACGCAGTCTTGTGACCAATCATCATAGTTACGGCCATGGTCTCTCCCATCGCCCTGCCGATCCCCAGAATGAGAGCAGCAGTAATTCCGGAAGAAGCAGATGGTAAAGTCACTTCTTTTATAGCCTGCCACTTAGTTACCCCCAGAGCCAGCGCGCCTTTTTCCAGGTGAGTGGGCACTGCATCGATAGCGTCCTCCGCCACGGACGCTATTGTAGGTAGAGCCATGAAACCAAGAATAATTGAAGGCGCAAAGTACTGGCCCAGGTTGGAAATATCAAAATAATCCATTATCGCTCTGTTTAAAAGTACAAAACCTAGAAATCCGTATACTACGCTTGGAATTCCCGCAAGTAGTTCGATGGCTGGCTTCAGTATCCCCCTCAACCACTTCGGGGCAAATTTACCGATAAATATCGCGGAACTAACTCCCAGTGGGGCGGCCAGGGCAGTAGCTCCGAGTGTGACAATTATCGATCCCCAGATCATCGGGCCCAGCGAATAAACTTCCCCGTAGACGTCCCACTCGCTACCTATGATGAAGAAAATCGGGTCCTCCTGAAAGGCGGGCAAACCCCTTATAAATAGAAATGAAGCTATCAGAATTAAGATCGTTCCCGCTGACGTAGATGCAGCAAACAGTAATGCTTTGGCGGTCGAATCCTCGTAGAAAATCCAGCCGATAACGACACCGGCAACTACCAATAGAAAAAGGTAAACGTTAAAGGTTTGAAAGAGGACAAAAAACGTAAATAGAACAGAAAAACTAATAAAAACGACGGAAGCCAATAAAAATCGGGGGCTAATTTTTTCTTTTAGCTGGTCGTTTATCATCACTCTACTACCACTTTAGATAGTTAAAAACCCCGGGAACTATAATTCCCAGGGTTTAATTCACGTTCTCAAAGCAACTTTTCTCTTTTCCGGGCTGGTTGGCACAAATCATTCAACTTCCGGTAGATTATCCAGCTGATATGCCTGTTCGGAATCCGAAAGAGTATAGTAATCAGTATTTTGCTCAACGAAAACATCCTGGCCAAAATCGGAGAGGATCATTCTCAGAAAAGCTGCTTCCTTTTTACTGGTTCCTTGCCAGGTATACATGTAGAGTGGCCGACCGAGTGGCCAGCCCTCATCTTCCACACTGTATGTGGCTCCATCGTCCCAGGTAACTTCAACTGCGGGATTTTCATCAGTAATGAATTCGACGCCGGGATAACCGATGGCGTTGTTGGAGCTTACCAAAGTCCGTTTCACCATCTGGTTCTGGCCCTGCCGAACATCTACCCCATTAAGGTCGGATACTTCTGCGCTACCAAATAAGTTTACTCTGAACATAGTTTCCGTCCCGGAGCCCACGGTCCGGCCAACCGCCTGTATTTCTCTGTCATAGTTACAGGAATTTACGCCTTTCCAGTTGGTTATCGTACCTTTAAAAATACCGACGATTTCTTCTTTTGTAAGCACAGCACATCCAGCTTCGTAGACCTCTTTGGAAACAGAAAACGCCTGCCGGTCGTATCCAATAATGTGGGGAGTGTATTTATTCAACTCTTTCTCAAGCTTCCCTGGATACTCAAATCTAACGGCCGTGGAAGAAATACCGATATCCACGTTTCCTTTAGCCACTTTCCTCAAACCTTGTCCAGAATGCGACAGGTTCTTCTGTACTCTAAATTTATCTAGTCCATAAAGACCTGCCCAGTAGTCGGCGAGATTCTTATCCGTATCTATGCCGTATTCTTCTGCCGGCCAGAACTCACTATATGTGATTGGCGGATTATTTTTCCAGTACGAAGTGGCATATTCAATAACGGGAAAAACGGTAGAGGAACCATCTATCCTCAGAACGTTTTGAGCAAATAAGGAAGGCGAGAAAAGCAACAAGACCATCAACAAGCCTAACGAAAAACCCGCTAACTTATTAATGTTCAAAAATAATCACTCCTTGATTATATAGAAGTCGGATTAATTGGACAAGTTCTTTTGAGCTATGCTTTTTTTCATTTTATACGAAGAAATCGATTATAAACCTTCTCAAAATGTTATTCCTCTTTTCAAAACTGATTCTACTTAAAATATATATTACAGTCTTAAATTATATATATTAACGTCATTATTTCAAGTTCTGTTATAGGAACTGATTCCTTATATTACCTTAAATTCCCTGGGGCCGGAGAAAGCACCTCCCTACCCTGAAGCGTGGAAACTCCATTTTGCCAACCATTACTACTCAATTATTCTTATTTGATATTTATTTTTAAATAAATATTATTTCTTTATGAAAATAATTTAGTCCGTCCCGGATAGGAGCTAAAATCTGAAATGATTGGGTAGTATTTGGTAAACAATCTGTTTAATCAAGGAGAGAAAGAAATGAAAAACGATGCGACTGAAGAGACGGTGGAAACTGACGATTCGAAGTTCAGTAGGTTAAGGTTCTACAATTTTGGTATGGGGATACTGCACCTGGTCCAGGGCATTTTGATGTTTATTTTGAGCAGTGATTTTTCCTTGCCCATAAGTACGCTTTACCTGAAATTCAACGTCGAAGCCACTTCATTAACACAAAACCTGCAAACAATCGGAAATATCCGGCTCGGCCCTCTCGTAGCTGCCTTTTTATTCATCTCGTCCTTTGCTCACTTCTTCGTCTCTACGATCGGGTTCAGTATCTATAAGGACGACTTGAAGAAAGGTTTAAATCGGGCAAGGTGGTACGAATACGCGTTCTCCGCTTCCGTAATGATTGTCGTTATATCAATGCTGGTCGGTGTCTATGACCTTTCCAGCTTGATTTTGATCTTCTTCCTCAACGCATCAATGATACTGTTTGGAATGGTACAGGAATTATATACCGCACCTGGAAAGGATACTGACTGGCGCCCTTTTATCTGGGGAAGCATTATGGGTTTAATTCCTTGGGTCGTGATCGCCCTGTACTTGTTTGGAACTGAATCTACTGCTGGTACGTCTGTACCCGGTTTCGTTTACGGAATATTCGCGTCGATATTTGTCTTCTTTAACGTGTTTGCGATCAATATGATTCTTCAGTACAAAAAAGTCGGACCGTGGAAGAATTACCTCTTCGGGGAAAAGGTGTATATTTTTTTGAGTCTATTTGCAAAGAGCGCTCTGGCCTGGCAGGTATTTGCGGGGACGCTCAGACCCATGTAACTGATCGGATAGATGTTGATTTGGTTCAATATAAAAGTTTTACGCTCTCCTACACTCCGGGAGGGCGTGGGGACCCTCCCTGCTACGGGAGCGAAAAAATTGTTTACAGGCAACATTCCGGTCCGGCAATGGGAGCCGGACCGGCTGAGTAAGACAAAGATTCATAGCAGCCCGAGTTCCCACGCTCGGGCGATTGGTTGACAATTCTAACTTCCGGCCGGGCATCGGATACGGGAGGAAAAAAAGCAGCCCGAGTTCCCCCGCCTGGCCCCCGATCAAATTGGTTGTGAGAGAGTTAATTTGTCGTTATAATATCCTAATCGCGGGCATAGCTCAGTGGTAGAGCGACAGCTTCCCATGCTGTAAGTCGCGGGTTCAAATCCCGTTGCCCGCTCCACGTTTATGATTCCTTATTGTTAATTAGGGGTTAAATGGTGGAAAATCGGTCAGAAACGGGATTGTTCCGATTGGATCTAGAAGAAATTTCGGAGCGAGTTACAACGTGTACGAAATGCAGGTTATCCGAGAACAGGACAAACGCAGTTCCCGGGGAAGGAGATGGCAATACCGACCTGCTTTTCGTCGGCGAAGGTCCGGGAAGACAGGAAGACGAACAGGGGCGTCCGTTTGTTGGTCGAGCCGGAAAAAAGCTGACCGAGATCCTTGAGTCAGTTTCCCTGGAGAGATCCCAGGTATATATCACCAATATAGTTAAATGTCGCCCCCCCGAAAACAGAACTCCGAAATCCGACGAAGTCGAATCCTGTTTCCCTTATCTAGAAGCACAGATAGCCGAGATAAATCCATCAATTATAGTTACTTTAGGTAATGCCGCTACGAAGACACTTCTCGATATAGACGAGGGTATAACCTCCTCGAGGGGTAAATTTTACACCTGGCGGGGATCCATCGAGGTTTTTCCAATGTTTCATCCCAGTTACCTCCTTAGGAATCCCTCCAAGAAAAAAGGGAGTCCAAAGCACCAAACATGGAAAGACATAAAGAAAGTGAAGAACGCCTTGACCTCGAGTTAGATAGCAAAACTGAACTTCCCATATCCGAACGAGAAGAAAAAGTGTCTCAATCGCTGGAAGAGGCACAGGATCTGCGCGAACAGGGAAATTACGATCAGGGAATAGAAAAACTAATAAACGCTCTCGCGCTGGAAGTAAAAAAGGATCAGGTCTATTATCGCCTTGGAAATATTTTTTTCGACTCCGGCGATCTCGACAGGGCGGAGTACGCTTACGAGAGAGCGATAGAAGAAAATGAGGAGCACGTCAACGCTCAACATAATCTGGCCGTGGTTTATAGAAAACAGGGAAAGGTCAGTAAATCGGTAAAACAGAGAAAAAAAGCAAACAAACTCGAGCTACAGAACCCAAAAGATCCCGACCTTTCCAAAGAGGAAAAGAGCTACGCAAAAAGATTTGCACTAAAGCTCGTTCTTATGATTATCGGAGGTATTGCCGGGCTTGGCTTGATAGTATACCTCGCCGCGGTCTTCGTGTTCTAACCGAAGGTGCTTTAGTCTTCTCTCCGAGAAATTACCGTTATATTACCTTAACCAATTGCCGGGACGTGAGAACGCCAGATTACTGATAATCGCCACATTCCGGGGCGTGGGAGCCCTTTCTGCTACGGGAGCTTAAAAATTGTTTCCAGGCAACATTCCGGTCCGGCAATGGGATCCGGACCTGCTGGGTAAGACAAAGATTCATAGCAGCCCGAGCTCCCACCTCGGGCGATTGGTTGACAATTCTAACTTCCGGCCGGGCATGCCCTTTCTGCTAGAAAAGCATAAAACAAGACATTTATATCTATCTCTACGCCGAGGCTGGTAAGTCCTGGCTACCGAATGCAATTAAATTATACAAAAGCAGCGCGGGCTCCCATTGCCCGCGCGG
>JAGXLB010000276.1 GCA_018334915.1 Candidatus Bipolaricaulota bacterium | reverse complement strand
CGTTAGCCAGTACTTCTTCACACCGGCAGATACGAACAACCAGATTAAAACGAAGGCGATAAAGTACCACCGGTACTCCCCAAAATAACTGAAGCCCTTACCCTTTATCAAAAAAGAAGCCCAGATAGAGGAGGCTACAACAGCTATATCGGTTAGAAAATAGAGGTAAGACAGTTTTTTAGAAGACATGTTAATTTTAATTGCGAAGCAGATTTAGAAAGCTGAAAAAAACCAACTCAATACCCCAAAATGTACTCCCTACGCTTATTTATTACAAACCACCGACAACGCGGCAGTGGCTGTTGTTGCCGTTCCCACAGGCTACATACTACATGCTACGAGCTGTTTTTTTGTCTTTGTACTTGCTTACAGCTATATCGCTCCCAGCTAGAATTGCTACGAACGAACTTCAGACAAATCCTCTTCAAGCCTTTGAATCAAACGTTGAATTTTTTCTACTTCTTCTTCTGGAAAGTGTTTCTCCCCACACTGCTTGCAGACATAAGCGGGAACATCTTCAATAAATAGATGATAACCTTCCCGATCGATTGTGTACGTCGTATTTTCCTTTTCCATCTCACCTTTACAATAGAGGCACTTCATATTCTTCCTCCTTTTGAGAGATTAATCCCTTCTGGTCTTAAAATCTCCTCCCCAATTATCGGGCGCCGGAACATAAACCGTGATAATCCCTAAATAGTCTTCCTTTGGTGCACACACTACGTGGAGAGGTCTATCCTTATTCGTATTTGCATACATAAGGCAACTATGCCCTCGCTTATCCTCCGGGTAGTCTTCGATGATTTCGCCACCAAAAATAACTCTCCGGACTTCACTTGGTGTAATCACTTCTCGTTGCTCATTCATCCTGTCTAAAGCGTGCTCCGTGAAAATGATCTGTATTCTAGCTTTTTCACGAACCCTACTAATAAATGAACTTTCCAAATCAAACTCCTCGTTGAAATGATATCATCAAGTTATAGATTATCTAATCAAGAATGATAATTCTAGGAGAACTGATTTAGTTTAAACAGACCACTTTAACTTTCATCTAACCTTGCCCTCCATTCCCGCCCGAGAACTCTATTTTTTCTGTCCCTCTCAGCTCCCAGCTATGCTTTTTGTAGTTCCCTACAGCTTACAGTTCCCAGCTTTCAGCTAATATTGCTATCAACTATTATTTGCCTTCAGAGAATTTCTTTTCGACAAATGTAAGGAAATCGTGAGCCGCCTCGACAGGGTCGTTACTGATGTAACTATTCTTGGCATCCACATGGTTATTTGTACCATCATGAAAATGCTTCGGGAAAGTGTCAAAATCAGACCACTCATTGTGAGGTGCGTTATCATGCCTGTAGATAGTCCCGTCGATATGCCTTCTTTCCCAATGGTAAGAATAGCGACCTGAAGGGGAGAGGAATACATCAATGATCGAATTATCAATCACGTATAAGCGCAACTTTTGTGGTAAACCACCGGGCGTTTTAAGAATTTCTCCATTCTCTATTAGGTGTCCAAATTTATCTAGGGCTAATTCAAGCTGCTTGATGTAATTGTTTTTGATACTCATTAAGGCGGGTTATTGCTTCATCTAAGTTCTCTAAAGTGATAAGATCTTCCCAGGTAGGATGTTCTTTTACGTCCCCGGATTCTATCTTCTTTTCTAATTCATCTAAGTTAGAGACGTTATACCGAGAAAGAAGCTCATATCTATCGACCATAAGCTCCCTTTTCCGTTCCGTTAAAAGAGATTCAACTCCTTTCTCTATTAGGCTATCTTGATCAATATTGAGATATTGACTTATCTCTTTAATCTTATCTCGATGCATAATTAACCTCTTTGGCTATAGTTTAGCGAGGCGGGGCCATTATTTCAAAAGAAACAAAATTATTAACTCGTCCCGAGTAGCCTAACAACCGCTCCCAGCCAACATACTCACTACTTCTACACCAAGTGCCCGAGCCAGTTTCTCAAGGGTCTTATATCGGGGTGACTGCTCTCCGTTTTCAATTCGACTGACGGTTACTCGCCCTATCTCTGCCCTCTTTGCCAGATCTTTCTGGGAGAAGCCCCGGGTTTTTCTAATCTTAGCTACTCTCTCGCCCAGTATGGATCTACCTTCACTCGCTCGTTTCGACTCTATATCCTGGTAATTTTCATCACAGTACCCGCGGGCAAAGTCCCAGGGAACTTTAACCATCTCTCCGTGTTCACACTCTATTTCGAACTCATAGGGGTTAGGTAATTTTACTTTATCAAAGTTGAGTTGTGTATTTGATGATTGCGATACTATATCCCCCGTGGGAATAAAACCTTGCTTCCCATCCGCAAATCTTACCATGATAAGCCCTGTTTCCGGATGTATTTCCAGATAAGTCATCATCTTTTCCGCTTGTTCTAATTTAATCACCTTAGTACCCATGCTCTATCCTCCTATTGCTCTTCGTGGTGTAGCCTATCCCACTCTTTTCTTATTTCAACCAGGTGCTCTTTGTATATTTTCATGATCTCACTCTTTTTTCCGCCACTCGGCGTTTCCATAAATCTACCGCTATCCAGGTTTACCCTCACTTCATCCCCATTGAACCTTACGTGAACATGAGGGGGTTCATATGGAAGCTCATTCGTATGTATGATGAACTTATATTCACCTTCTTCAACTACTGTGGGCATATTTCACATCGATTCACGAAATAATTGTATCGTTTTCGATACATAGTTACAACTCTCCCCCTGCAACGCAATCAAACCCAAATAAATAGCCCCCCAACATTGCCACCCTCCCAACTAGTATTGCTCTGGGCTCTCAGCTCTCAGCAAATATCGCTTTCAGCTAACCTGGTTTCCGTTAATATTGCTTTTTGCCGTTGTTGTTCCCTACAAGCTACAAGCCACAGGCTACAAGCTGCTTTTCGCTACAGGCCACTAGCCGTTTTTTGTTTTCGTAGTTAACCACATACTACTAACCACTCACCACTAACCGTTGTTCCCACAAGCCACAGGCTACAGGCAGTAGTTGTCGTTTTTGTAGTTCCCACTTACCACAAACTACTGACCACTAACCGTCGTTCCCACTAGCCACATGCCACAGGCTACAAGCTGTTTTTAACCACTAACCACTAACCACAAACCACTAACCAAATAGTTCCCCC
>JAGXLB010000275.1 GCA_018334915.1 Candidatus Bipolaricaulota bacterium | reverse complement strand
TACCAGTTCCCCCCATTAATTTTTCAGTATCAGACTCGGATAAGGGAGTCGCTTAAAACCTAGTTTTAACACGTATCACAAGTCAGGATTTCGATTTCATTTTATCACATATAATAATCAAAAGCTACGAATTGCCTCATTAATAATCGAGTCCTACGGGTATCGTTGCCTCATAAGTAAAATCGAGTCGAAATAGATTTTAAAGTATAGTCTCCCTGGAGGCTTAAGTTGGCCTCCAGGGAGGCAAAAGTGAGGTTAACGTTGAAAGAGAAACAGGCAGTAACGAGAAAACTGAGAAGAAAGTACGAGCAAGCTACCAAAGCAGGGAAGGGTGAAATCATTGACTGGTTGGTGGAAGTAGCCGGGTATAACCGCAAGTACGCGGCAACTCTACTGAGAAACGGAGTAAATAAGAAGACAAAATCTAATAAACCAAAACCCAGGTCCGGTAGACCTCCAATATACGACGAGGAAGTCTTCCTGGCACTTCGCAGAATTTGGTTCATGGAAGGCTGCATTTGTGGAAAGAGATTGGCCCCGTTCTTAAAAGAGCTAGTGCCGGTACTAAAGAGGTTCGGTGAAATAGACGTTACCGACGAAGTGGAAGAAAAACTTGTTAACATAAGCCCCGCAACGGTAGATAGACTCCTTAAGCCAGTGAAGAAAGCGCTGAACTTCACCGGAAGGTCATCGACCAAGCCCGGTACTTTACTGAAAAGTGAAATACCGATAAAGACCTTCTCCGAGTGGGACGATACCGTGCCGGGTTACGTGGAGATAGATCTGGTCGCCCACTGCGGCGGTGATCTCTCAGGAGAGTTCACCTACACCCTGGACGTTACCGACGTGGCCACAGGCTGGACCGAGACCAAGGCAGTTAAAAACAAGGCAAGGGTTTGGGTATTTCGTGCCTTAGAGGAGATAACAAAGTGTCTACCTTTTCAAGTAGAAGGGGTTGATTCGGACAACGGAAGTGAGTTCATCAACCATCATTTGTCAAACTACTGCCAGGAAAACGAGATAACCTTTACCAGGTCCCGTCCTTACAGGAAAAACGACAACTGCTTTGTCGAACAGAAGAACTGGTCGGTGGTGAGAAAGACGGTCGGTTACAGAAGATACGACACGACAGAAGAAAGGAACCTGCTAAACAAGATTTATGAAAAGTTAAGACCCTACACCAACTTCTTTCAGCCCTCGATGAAGTTGGTGGGAAAGCAAAGAGACGGGGCCAAAGTAACCAAGACCTACGATAAGGCAAAGACCCCCTACCGGAGACTACTAGAGGATGGATCCATCTCCCAGTCGAGCGAGGATAGGCTAAAAGATGAATACGACTCACTTAACCCGGCCAAACTCAACCGGGAGATAGAGTCCTTGCGTAAAGAATTGTACCGGATTAACAGAAGAAAAAGTAACGAAACAGTAGAGGAAACCGAGGACGATTTGGAGTACATTTTATTATGAGGCAACGATCAATTTCCGTCTCAAAACTGACCGTCCTGGCAGGAAAGTTGGAGTTGGTTTGGGCTAGATTTACTTTTGAGGCAACGTATCGGGTTTCGACTCGATTTTGTTTTGAGGCAACGGGGTATTACAAAACGGGACATAAGACATATTCCAAAGTAATACCCTGGCGGTTTGAACTTTAGTGCCGATCAATCATGCTCCGGATGTACATTTTCAAAGTTTATAAAATATCTCAAACAGGGCGCAGTTCCTCCCGCACCCTGTTTGAGAGCGTAAAAACGGTAAATATAATTTCTTAAGATTTTTTATGACAGAGCCACCAGTCGTAGCACTCGATTTCTCCTTTTTCTTCCTGCTTTCTCCTCTTTTCAATCATCTCTTCGCTACCTGCCGGAGGCATTACCACATCGTCACCCACCAGTTCGTTCTCCGGCCAGTTTGCCGGAATGGCCACGCCTTCTTCGTCCGCTTTCTGGAATCCCTTGATTATTCTTAGGAATTCGTCCATGTTTCTGCCCAGCTCGGCGGGATAGTAAAGTATCGATCTTATTTTCGATTCCGGGTCCACGACAAATACGGCTCTCACTGTTGCCGTTCCACCTGTGTGATGGAGAAGTCCCAATTTTTCAGCTACTTTCCCCCTGCCGTCCGCGATTATCGGGAACTCAATTTCTTCACCAAGGTTGTCTTTAATCCATTCCGTCCATTTTAAGTGACTGTGAACCTGATCGATGCTCAATCCTATCAGTTCCGTGTTTAGTTCCTTGAATTGGTCGTAGCGTTTCTGGAAAGCGTAAAATTCCGTCGTACATACGGGTGTAAAGTCCCCGGGGTGGGAGAAAAGCAAAAACCACTTACCCTTGTACTCATTGGGTAAATCTATCGTACCGTGGCTTGTGTTTACTTCCATTTCCGGAAACTTATCCCCTATCAGGGGCATATTTTCTTGTTCGTTCATACTCATCAACCTCCTAGTTGATTTTTACAATATAATAATGTATTCTAACTTGTAATATATTCTAACTAATAAGCTTTATTATTGCAAATTGTTCCCGCCGAAATTATCTTCTGTTAGGTTTTTAACTGTCAAATTGAACTTTCGGTTATATTGAGCTACCCTCGGGACAGGTGATGGTTATGAAGTGGTTGTTGGTGGGCCTTATTGTACTGCCGGCGTTATTCCTGATAGGAATGGAAGTTGAAGATCAAAACCAGCTCAAAACCGTGAAAGAATTTGAACTGGATAAATATCTGGGAGAATGGTACGCAGTTGCCAGCATTCCGAGATTCTTTAACCGCTCCTGTGTCTGGGGTAATAAAGCCGAGTACAAGCTCCGGGACGACGGTCGGATAGACGTACTTAATACTTGTTATACGGAAAATGGCAAAAAACGAGAGGCTCGGGCTGTCGGATGGGTACCAAATAGGTTAGAGCCGAGCAAGCTGAAAGTTAGCTTTTTACCTTTGTTCGGATACAGGCTATTCGCTGCCGACTACTGGGTTCTCGAAGTAGGTGATGACTACGAATACGCCGTAGTTGGCCACCCAAATAGGAATTTCGGCTGGATTTTAAGCAGAAAACCAGAGATAAACTCGGAGACATTAGAAGGAATCGCCGATAGGCTGGAGAGCATGGGATACGATTTTTCCGATTTCGAAATGAACACCCAGATTCCGCCAGAA
>JAGXLB010000274.1 GCA_018334915.1 Candidatus Bipolaricaulota bacterium | reverse complement strand
CAATACGACTACGTACTGGGGAGGTTTACTGAAAAATTCCCAAAGGACAGAGAAGCCGACTCAATAGAGGCAATAGAGGTAAGGAAGTACCTTGCGTACTTGATGGATGACGGCCTTGCCAACACATCAGTAGCCATACATTATCGAGTCTTGAGGGCTTTCTTCAACTGGCTTGTAGATGCAAGCTACCTATCACGATCCCCAATGCGGGATATCAATGAACCAAAAAACTCCCGACAAATTTCCAAAAGTTTTGGACAAGGATCAAGTAAAAAAACTAGTTGATACTGCAAGAAACTGGAGGCGAACCTGGTCCGGATATCGAAACTTTACCATGATTATAACTTTTCTAGACACCGGACTTAGGTTGAATGAATTCGTCACCGCAAAGCTGGAGAATCTGGATTTAGAACAACGTGCGATAAAGGTGCATGGAAAAGGGGCAAAAGACAGGAAAGTTTACTTCGGGAAAAACAATTACAAGTGCTTAAAACACTTGCTTCAACTACGAGAAAACGTTGATAATATCATGGATAGTACTATTTTCATCTCTCAAAATGGAGAGAAGTTAAAGAAGAGACACGTAGAGAGAATTATTGGGAGAATTCAAGACGCTGCTGGTCTGGAAGAATCTCAGGTATCACCACACGTCTTAAGGCACACTGCAGCGACCCTAGCAGTACAAAATGGCTTAGATGCCTTCTCTCTCAAGAGACAGTTTGGCTGGGAGCAGATGAGGACAGCACTCAAATACGTACATATGAGTGATAAGGCTCTACAAGAAAGCTATAGAAATTCTTCGCCAATGGACAATATGGGTTAGTTTCAACGCAGCGTTTTTCAAAAGTCTCATTTTTACGTAATTGAGAGGTGCCAAGCGGCACCTCTTTTTTTCGTTTGCACAAATAACCTCGATCGTATAGTATGGGTTAAGTGCCGAAAACTGCTTCTCAATTAGGTTTAACGGTAATTGCGTTAACCAAAGGATTTTACCATGGCCGAAGACTTTAAAAACAACTTCTCCTGGTCCAATAGCCGGCATTCGACCTTCAAAAGCTGCAAGCGAAAGTATTACTTTCAGTACTACGGATTTTAGGAAGGCTGGGAAGATGAGGCGCCGGAGAGAACACGTACTATTTACAGATTGAAAAAACTCAACAGCCGCCACACCTGGAAGGGAACAATAACCCATGAAGCAATCGCTTTCCTGCTAAAATCTCTTCTCAATGACAAAGATATAGATATTGAATAATTCAAAGAAGCCGTAGTTGGCAAAATGCAAGAGCAATTCAAGACTTCTCTATCGGGTGACTATAAGTCCGACCCCAAGGACAACTTTGGGTTACTTGAACACGAATACGACGAAGAGATCTCTGATAAAACCTGGCAGTTGTTGCGAGACGACGTTATTCGGGCTATAGACAACTTTAGAGGCTCTGAATTCTGGAAGAAGGCCAAGACACTACCGCAGGAAGATTGTCTCGCTTTAGAAGGCGATTTGAAGGGTTCGGATAATATCTGGAAAAGCATTTCCCCTGATCTAACTACGTGGAATAATTTACCTTCTGCTCCGGCAGCGGATTCCTTTTCGGTAGATGGAATTAAGGTCTGGGTGAAAATTGATTTTGCCTACCGAAAACAAGACGGTTCTATCTCCTTAATTGACTGGAAGTCCGGCAACTCCAAGGAGGAGCCGGATCCGACCCAGTTGAACATCTACGGCTACTATGCCTCCGAAGTTTGGGATATCCCGGAAGAGAAGATCAACCTGACGGCCTACAACGTAAATCAGGGTGAGCAATACGATCGAACTTTCAGCGAGGAAGGAAAACAGGAGACCGAAGAGAAAATCTTAAATTCCGTTGAGAATATGAAAGAGATGCTTGTGAATAGGGAAGAAAACGAGGCCGAAGAAGAGGACTTCCCGAAAGAGGAAAACTACAGCTTCTGCCGCCACTGTCGTTACCGGCAGGTCTGCAAGCCGGAACTGGTGGAATAGTTAGTGAATTTTTCTCATTTGAATAACCAAGCTGTTTAGCAGGCGACCAAATTTGGTCGCTCTTTTTTTAGTCAAACGTGTGGCTTAGAAGTCAAATGAATTTCTGGTATCTACGAAGCTTGGAAATCACTTGGTTACCCGCGCAGGGACGGGTAATCTTGGACACTCTCCTCAGAGCTTTAGTGGTTATTTTTAATATCCGTGGCGGCTTGTTAAAGATTCTTAAAAGTTTGATCGATAGCTAAGATATAGGGCTATGGTTTCATTAAAATAATTCCTGCTTAATTCAAACTTTTACATCTATCCCCAGCTTTTACAACTGGGGATATCTTGTGTGACTTTAATAAATACTCTAGGGTATGAATTTAACGGCTGATTCTAACTCTTCCCCCGCCTTCGGCAAGGCTTTTGACCTCTTCGTGTGTACACCAATTAATGTCACCGGGGTTGGTCTGTTTGATGGCGGATGTGGCGTTGCCATACTTGACACCTTTTTGGACGTCTCCGGTAAGGTAACCGTAGAGGAAGCCTGCGGTAAAGGAGTCACCCCCACCTACTCTATCTACAAGTTCGAGCTCGTAGGTCATATCATCATAAATCTCCCCATCCTTATATGCAATGGCCGTCCAGTCGTTACGCCACATTGAGATATTATCCCGGAGGGTGATGGCTACTACCTCGAAGTCGAACTTATCCGTCAGTTTTTTCGCCACTTTCTCATAGGTATCTGCAGTTATGTCGAAAACTCGCTCGGTATCTTCCTCGGTGGTAACTAAGATATCCGTGTAATCCATAAGTTCCGTCATACATTCTTTTGCCTCTTGCTGGGTCCAGAGCTTGGACCGGTAGTTGAGATCGACGCTTACCTTGAGCCCAGCCTCCTTGGCAGCAACCATTGATTCCTCGGTCACAGCCTTTGTAGTTTTGCTTAGGGCAGGGGTAATGCCGCTTGTGTGGTAGAGCCTGGCTCCTTCAAAGCCCCCTTCCCAATCTACCATACCTGTCTCTACATTACTTATCGCGGAGTTGGCCCTGTCGTAGATGACCGAGCTGGGTCTGGGGTTAGCTCCGAACTCCAAGTAGTACTTACCAACTCTATCTTTGTCGGTCCAGACAATGTTGGAAGTATCGACGCCGTGTTCCCTTATCTTGTTTTCAACCATTCTGCTCT
>JAGXLB010000273.1 GCA_018334915.1 Candidatus Bipolaricaulota bacterium | reverse complement strand
GGGTTATCAGTCATTTGAGGAGAAGGTCTTTCCGGAGACGGACGATCCCCTGTATTACGGAAGGTATATGCAGGTGAGGCTGCTTTTTCAAATCATGGATCTGGATAGACCGCTGCCGGTGGTGGAGAGTCTGGGGTTGGAGACCTACAGACTCGAAAACGCCCAACCGCAGATGACGGTCTGGGGGGAGGACGAGCTGTACCCTGGAATAGATTCGCTGATTTAATGGAGGTTAGAGTAGAGGTAGACTTATGTTAAACCAAGAAGACTTACCAAAACAGGTCGTAAACTCCTCCACCGCAACTGTTTCTGTCTCCTCCCGGAGGAGAAAAAAGAAGTTCTCCCGGCTACTGAAAGTCTCCAGCAGCGGTAAAGCTTCTGGAGCGGTATGGGAGGCGATAGACTTTTACCTTAAAAGTAAACAAACTTAAATTTTCTCTCCTTTAAAGGTATATTTCCCCTTTATTTTGCCATCCAGTTAAATTCCTACCACCGGGTATAATAGCATGCTCTGAGAGCCGTTTTAAGCGGTTTTAGTTTGCCCGGCTATACTTAGGTAGGGTCTATTCGGATATTTTTGGGATTTAGAGATATTTTTGTCGGATTTTTCTGAAAATATCTTTAACAAAAGTGGTGGGATGTTAAAAATACTATCCTATGTTGCTATTCTTGGGGAATGAGGAAAGGAGTGCAGGTTTCCAAAATGGAATTTTCGTGACATGAATACTGAAACAAAACACTAAGAGAGGTCGTTCAACCGTGAGTGAACTGGAAAGTACAGGTTTTGGAATCGGTAATTTACTGACATTTAGCCTAAAACGGTACAGGTGACCAACTCTGGTCGCCCTCTTTTTATTGCTGCATCTTATTGGACAATTGCTTTGCTTGTCAGAAATTCAGTGAACTTTATGCGCAATTGACAAGAACACTAAAATCTGTAACACTTCAACGTTGGTTTTTGGTTGAGAAGAGAGAATTTCAAGCTGAATTTTGAAAATTACAAACAGGAGGCAGATAGCAAGATCTTAGAAAGTCACTAGTTACCGGCCAGATACCCTATACTTTGCCGATTGTCAAAGTCTTCATACATTTACTTCTTTAAACTTTACTTACCTCTTGGACCGACCTTACTTTCCTAAATTGGCTAAAGACATCCACCTCTCCTTGAGAATGGCTTGTTAGGGCAAAGTTAGGTGATTTTATGAAAAAGTTTGTGATTATCGTGCTGTTGATCGCTCTACTGGGCATCTCCTTCCAACCGCTTACCTTATCAATCAAATCATTTGCAGCAAACGAGGAAAACCCCTCCTACAAACGAGGAAAAGAAGACGGACAAAGGGCAGCAAATGAAGATACGGAAGTTCTCTGGTCGGTAGTTGATTTTGCCTACGGGTTTACGCTGGGACCAGTTGCGGTAGTTCATTCGCTTATTTCCAGATATGTTTTAGGTCCGGAGCTTCCCAAGGAAAGAAGAGCCCAAATAGCAAACCGTCAACGGGACTACCGGGAAGGTTACAAAGACGGTTACCTCCATATAAAAGAGAGAAATTCACTTATTTTTAGATCTACAGGATGGTTGGGCTGGATAGGAACTTGGGCCGTACTCGACCAAATGAGACAGTAGGGGGCAACAATGAAAAAGGGTAAGTGTTTAGTTGCTTGGGCCCTAATCACTCTTTTCTGTTTATCTTTTTGCACTTTCGCCCTCGGTGCTAACTCTGACGAGGAAAATTCCGGAAATCCCTGGTTTGGGCTCTTCCCATTCTTGTTGACCGGCGGGTTCCCCGAAGAACATACCGGACCTTTGATCAATAGGATTGAGTTAGAGCCGACCTCTCAAGGAGACGTGTTAAAAATTTATGGTTCCGATTTCAGCTCTGACCCGAACAACATTACGCCAATCTTTTCCACTTCTGGAAGCAAATCAAAGATCCCGGGCGAAGTCATCTCGGCTAGTGAAAATCAACTCAAAGTCAAGATACCTGACCAAGCAACCCCTGGGACTTTCTTCGTTGACGTCAAAGGAAGATGGAGCAACCAGGTACAACTAGGCTCTGCCTCCGTTCAAGCAGCGAATACAACTGAGGAAAGTACTTCCAGTATAAATAACGATTCCGGCGGTATACCGTGGTTTGGCATGATTCCGTGGTTGTTGACGGGGGGATTTCCTCCCCAAAATGACCCACCAAATGCTGTAATATCGGCGGATCCTATTTCAGGGGAAGCACCTTTGGAAGTTAGTTTCGATGGTTCAGATTCTTCTGATCCTGACGGTGATGATTTGAGTTACACATGGGATTTTGGAGATGGTGCTTCAGCGAACGGTCAAAACGCTACCCACGAGTTTGATACTGAGGGAAACTACACAATTCAGTTAACTGTAAAAGATGGAAGGGATGGTGAGGATGACGCTACTACCGCGATTTACGTCACGGCAGAGACGGTTACTGAAACAATTGATTCTAGTGGGGGAACGGTTAGTACGAGCAAGGGGAGCTCCGTTGAAATTCCTTCCGGAGTAATTAGTAAAGACACTCAGGTTTCAGTTAGCGATATAGCAGAACCCTCACCAGAATTTAAATCAGGTACTAAAAGTGCAAGTAATGGCACCTTAGTAACATTTACTAACGGGGAAACACTTGAGAGTGCCCAACTAAGTATTGACTCAGTTATTCAACTGAGCGATCAGATCGGAGAAAACGATTTAATTACTGTCAAAGTCCCTTTAGAGAATTCGTCTACAATTTCAAATAGCCCTTCAGCTATTGTAGGAATCAGTAATGGTGATAGGGAAGCTAAATTCATTGCACCTATGGAAAAAACTGGGTCCACTGCAGAAACAGTTATACCTTCTTCAATTTTGGGAATTAACAACGGGAGTAACAGTACTGCGGTGAGTACCACACCATTTGTTTTAAATGAAAAGTCATTTCCGATAAGTGAAATAAATGAAGGTATTTATAATACGAATTTTAATCAGGTCGAACCGACAGATATTAAAGATTCTACCATTCCAATAATTTTGATACACGGTTATAAGATTGCAAGAGTTGATGAGGTAGTAATCAAGGAAGATGAAAGTGGTTCTTCGATAAAAGAATCAAGTGATTACCTCGAGAACTGGAATAGTTTTATTAACTATGCTCAGGAAAACCTTTTAGATCTTTCCTCTC
>JAGXLB010000272.1 GCA_018334915.1 Candidatus Bipolaricaulota bacterium | reverse complement strand
TATTGTTTACGGGAAGGAAAGGCCTTCAAATTCACCTATCCTACATGAAGCCCGATTTCAGGTTATTCAGAAAGATTTTTGGTATAGGAATTCCCGCTTCGATTGAAGGAACAGGAAGAGCTGTCTCAGTTAACGCCCTGTTGTCCGTAGTTGGTGGATTTGCCACCAGTGTAGTGGCAGGTTACGGGATCGGGATAAGAGTGTTCTCGACAGTTTTCCTGCCTGCGCTCGCTGTCTCTAGGAGCGTGGAGACGATGACCGGTCAGAATATTGGAGCTCAGAGATTCGACCGAGCCGAGCGCGCAAATTACGTCGCTGCCCTGGGAATGTTCCTGGCAATGACTTTTCTGGGTGTAGCGGTATTTTTTATTTCCCCGTTCATTGTATCTATCTTCACCAACAACGAGCAAGTAATTAGCGTGGGAGCGGAGTTTTTGAAATATATTTCGCTAACCTTCGGGTTCGTAGGTTCTGCCAGGGTCTTTTCGGGGGGGTTTCGAGGAGCGGGGAAAACGATGGTAGCAGCGGCGATAGCTGTCCTGACTCTGGGTGTTATCCGCTATCCTTCAGCGTTGTTCCTTTCCGGAAGGCTTGGTAGAACCGGAATATGGTTAGCGTTCGTCATTTCCAATGTGGCTGCGCTATTCATTGCCTACTCCTGGTTTAAACAGGGAACCTGGAAAAGCAAGATTATTAAGGAAGAAGCCGAAAAAGGTGAAGTTGCCGAGGAACTGTCAACTATCGAAGAGACTATAACCGAGTAGGACTTTAGCACACACTTCACCAACTTTGCCCACGCCCTTTAAACCAGGATAATTGGCTCAAGGAAAAAATCGGGAAGTCATTCGCCGTTTTCTACCAGGTAACTCTCGTGGGCGAGCTCCCACTGAAGATAGCCTCCTACGAGGCTTTTTAGGTTTAGCGGGAGATTGGATTTCAAATTCTCTACAAGTCTATCACTTATTTTTCCCTCCCGCGAATACACGTAAAGTTTTATGCCTTCAGGTAGGGTTTTTGCCCAGTCTGAGAAATCCTTCTTTTGTACGTTTTTCGCACCTATTATATGACCTCTCTTGAATTGTTCGGGGGACCTAACGTCAACTAAAAGAGAAAATCCGTCGATTATTTCCTCAGAACCCGTCTGGTACGTAGCTTTAGGCCTTACCTGAGTTGAAATCGCTATTCTGTGAGGGCTACCTGGTGCATTCGAAAAAACTATTACTTCTTTTTCCGTTTCCTTACCACCAAGTCCCGTAGTATCAAATACGAACTTATATTCTCCCGATTCACCGGGGTCTAAATTTTCGTCCGAGCTGCTGGTTATTTCCAGGCAGGTGCAATTGACCATGTAGTGCTCGATCATTAGCCTGGAGTCGCCTGTGTTGGTGACTGTAAAAGAACCTGCTTTGAGTTGACCTTCGGTGGTCATTCCAAGATGGATTTTCCCTTCTTTTTCCGGTCTCAATTCAGGCTCTGCTGTAGCTCCGAAAGTAAATAGAAAGAAAATTATTACTGTTACAAATATTATTTTCCCTGGTGTTTTGCCGTATCTCATATTTAAATTTATTAACCTCCAAAAGTTATTGCTAATTCTTACCGGCCTTCAAAAAATTCCCGGAAACTAAGCGTCGTGTTCAAATGCTCTCTCTACCCTGTTAAGACCGGAAGGGTGGTCATAAAATAAAAATTCTACCAACCTGGGAGGTGCCGGGTTACCCAGATTTTGCTGGGATAGCTTTACCAGGGCCTCACCAAGGGCTCTCGGGTTATCAATGAGACTCAGACTGAACCCGTCAGCCGCCCGCTCCCTCACTCTGGAAAGCCAGTTCTTTACAGGAGATGTAACGAACAGGATTAATTCCATCATCCCCAGTACGACCGGTAAAGCCGAAACGTTTAGTTCCAGAGACAAAAACCCCAGCACGGGATCAATAAAAGTAGAGATAAGATAGAACCCCATAAGGCTAAATAGTGACTGGACACCTATCGAGAACCAAATGTCGTGGTGTTTGTGGTGCCCCATTTCGTGGGCGATAACGGCTTCTATCTCTTCAGTCGAGTAATTTTCCAGCATGGTATCTGAGAGAATTATCCTTCTGCTGGATCCAATACCGGTTAGAGCACCTATTGCTTTCTTCGTTTTTTCGCTGGCTTCCATGTTAAAAACACCCAGAACTTCCAACCGGGCACGGTTAGCTAAATCTTTTAACCTGGTCTTCAACTCTTCCTCTTCGAGAGGTTCGAATTCGTAAAAAAGGGGCATCAACAGTGTGGGTGAAATAAATCCAATAAAAATTGATATAGCGGTAAAAGCTATCCATGCCCAGAACCACCAGAACTGAGTTACATCTAGTGCCCAGAAAAGTAGAATAAATCCAGCCAGGGCAAGTACGAGATTGATAAGCATTCCTTTAACCTCGTCTATAAGCCAGCCAACCGGATCTTGGTTGGATAACTCGTATTTGTGTTCTATCCTAAAGCTGAGCCAACCGGAAGGGAGGTCCAAAAGAAAAAACCCGATTGCAAAAACAAGTATATAACACACCCTTACCGCCCAGACGTTCCCGAGTGATCCGGATAGAAAATTATATAACGGTTTGGTCCCGAACCACAAAAACAATACCAGGGCAACGAGAGAAACTATTGAACTCCCTATACTGATTATTAGACTGTCGAGCTCGTAATCTTTAGCTTTTTCATAGGCTTCGAGATCAAACCCAAAATCTTTTAACTTTTCCCGCTTCTCCATCAGCCCTCCCTTGATGAACCTGAAATTAAAAAGAGTTAGCCGCCCAAAATCTGCCTGAATAGATAAAACATTAGTTGAACGATTCTCTCGTTTAAGACCATCTTCTAAACCAAAATACAAAAGGAAAACACTTTCGTTGGATGAACTTCTTCATCTCACCCACTGGGTGACGGTTAAATGGTTAAGCCAAGTTACTCTCCCATAACTTTCAACCAGCACTCAGATGAGTTACCCACCTTAGGACAGGGTCCTGTAAAGCTTACTCTAAAAACTCACCAACCTCTTACACTGGTCGTTTTATACATCCAGTCAGATATCCTCATCTGAGTGCTGGACCTATTTTCGATTTTAAAATACTTTTTCGGGGTACCTTATTATTTCCAGTTACCGGTAAAACCGCTCAATTTAGGTATAAGTCAGTTTGTCTAC
>JAGXLB010000072.1 GCA_018334915.1 Candidatus Bipolaricaulota bacterium | reverse complement strand
CGAGAGGTTTATTGGAAACAAAGACCATATTTTTATCACTATCCCGAATTGTCCGTATGGTTTCCTGAGCCCCGGGCAAGAGTGTGTCGCCCAGGTAAACAGTCCCGTCCAGATCGAAGATAAATCCCTCGAAAATTTCTGTCATAGAATGCCTCCAATCCCACACAACTTGGGTTGTGACCAGTAAAAAAACGTATTAAACGTTAACCTGAAAATATTTTACCAAAACTTGCCGAGAAAGCCCTCCAGCAACCAGCACTAATTGAGAAAATTTACTGGAGAAAAATTCACCCCGATGAACTCATGGTAGCTTATATTGCGATTAAGTTAAGTATCTTTATTCAGATCCCGCAGCTCAATTTAGTGCTGGTATATGATGCCTGGTCAAGTTATCGTAAGCTTAACCTATTTGGGCTAAGTTGACCTGAAATTAGTAGGACTTTTTAGCCAAGTTCGCCTTTTCAAGTGAGTACTAGGTCAATTTTCGGTTGTTGGGCCAAAGGTTCTGTTGTTCACCTGTCCTTTTCAAGCCCCGTCCTTTGGGGCGGGGTAATTGACTCAGCCCAAAATATTCTTTTGGAGGTCAGTTAGAGCGCCTGATATTAAGAAATAACCCGGGCTCTTGCTCCGCGTCACCTTCGTCGGGTAGTATTTGCTCTTGATTTAGTACCGAGTATTCTTGTTTCGGTTCATCTGGCGCCGGTTTTCTTCTGACTCCCTCAACCCTCACCGGGCGCCTTAGGGCTTTGAAATAATCGATATGAAGGACGTAACTATCCCCTTCACAACGTTCGAACTTCAATATCCTGTCCGGTGGCACTGCTATATCGTCGATCCACCACTTCTCGCTCACTTTTACCCTCCTTTCTACTAATTTATCCCTGTCAAAAACGGCCCCAGCCCTTTCTCGTTTAGTTTTGATAAGTCGGGTATTTTCTTGAATGATACCGCTTTTTCCGGATTGCTGGAAGAGAATACGGACAAAATTTCTTCGACAGTCTGGAGGTGTTGCGCGACCCGGAGCTCTAACGGCAATCCCTTCTCAGTATAGTCCGTGAAGAGCAGTCCTTTATTTGCTGCAGAGAGGTAATACTTGTCCTTTCCCTCCACGATGAGGTCTGCCGTTGTTTCTCCTCTCAGTCGACCCTGGCTTGGATTTGGTGTTTCGAGGAGGATCGGATTGGTTGTGGTTCTTTCGCCCCACTCTCTGTGACTTATACCGCGCAGGTTGGCCGGGGAGCTTTCTAGTTTCATATCGATATCCAGCAAATCCAGATTCAGCTTGGCCATCGTTGCCAGCTCCATTGACTTCTCGTGAGCCACTATGGCATTTGTTACCGGGTATTCTGGGGAAGATTCGTGCAGGTCAAAGGATATCTGTGGCTTTTCCTTTCTTATTAGTTCCATGATTCCGTAAGCCAGTTTTTCTGTCAGATATCCTCTTTTATCTCCCGGGTAACTCCTGTTCAGGTTGCGGATTTCGAATCCGGCAAGTTTCTGTCCCTCTTTATTCACATATACGTTTGGATCCGGCCACTGATGGATGGGGTTGGTCCGCCGCGAACCAAATCTAAACGATCTAGTTCCTTTAGGTGTTTTGACAGAAAAAAATTGCGGCGACCCTTCGAGCGGTTGTGTATGAGTGAAACCGCTAGGGTTAGCTCTTGGTATCACGATTAGCCTTCCCCGTTCCAGCGTGGCGTTTTCCACTATGGTTACGGCGGATAAAAAACCTGCTGGCTCGTTAGGGTGAGTTCCACCCAGAATGAAAACCGTTCCGCCCTTTTGCTCACCTTCCATAACATATACTCTGGGGTCCTCGGGGGTGCCTGCCAGGACGGGAGCATAATCGCTCAGATGCTTTACTTCTTTTACATCCGGTCCGGCGAAGATCGGTTTCGGGTTTCGCATCTCCAGGAAGCTTCTGCCCGCGAAGAAGGAAAGTAGAAGGCTAAGGCTCAAAAGCCCTATGGCAGAATACTTCGTACCCTTAAATTTCATCTAACCACCTATTTTATCATCAGGCTTCTCAATAGCAGGGGAATGAACACCAGAGCCCCGATTGCCTGGCGGGATAAGTCCTCTTCCTCGACGGTATTCCGGACGACCAGGATCGTAAGCGCTATCGTGATGATTCTGTATACTATCTGCATTTATCTCGACCTCGGTTTTCGACTTTTTACCAGGGTGAGAGAATTAAGAATACCCCGTATCCGATCGTTATTATTCCGGGCAGGATGCAGTATTTGACTATCTTGAAGTAATTTTCCTGTTCTACTACCTGCGCCGCAAAAAGTCCGGCTAGAGCTGTCGGGGGCATGAGGTCACCTAAGCCTGCTATTAGGGACAGAGCGGAAGCAGCCAGTATCTGGTCAGTAGTACCTAGCAGGGCAAGCATAAACGGAACTCCCAATATTGAGGCGGATCCATAGGCGGAAACTGCCCCGAAAATAGGCATGCTTATCCCTATTGATAGGAAAAGAAGACCCGATGGTAATCCAGTTAAGCCGGATACGACAAAGCCTCTAACACCTGTCAGGGTCATTATCTGGATAAAAATCCCCACTCCGGCGAGAATGCCTATTATTGGCAGCGCTTCGTCGACCGCCCGCCGAGCCGTTTTCCAAACTTCGAATTTCTTACCGAAGACAAGAGCAGTCGACGCGCTAATTATGAATATCAGAGGCATACCGAGTGACGGAACGATACCGGTGAATCCCTGTTCGACAACGAGCAATACAATTAGTACGATGAAGGGGATATAAAGTGTCAGGCCACAATCCTCGTAATGAGATTTTGGCAGTTCTATTTTGTTTAGTTCTATTTTTCCCAGGTGCTTGTAACCGAGTCCAAGGGAAAATAGTACGGCAAGAGGGAGAGTCGCCAGGATCAGCGGCAGGGAAAAGCCGATATAGGGCATATCTACGCCGCCGCCGATGATCATTGCCGGAATGTTGACGGGCGGAGCAATCATCCCCAAAATTCCGGCAAGAGCGATAATTGCCCCCGTCGTATTTCTGGGAATCCCGATATTAATCAGGACGGGAGCAACTATCGCTCCGGCAGTTAAAACCGCAACTGTCGAGGATCCCGTTATCATTCCCGGAAACATCGCAAAAAAAGTAAGAACTATTAGCAGGAAGAGCGGCTGGTTCCGAAAGCTCCGAATTATCTGGTTTGCCATGGTACTCAACAACCCGGAGTGTTGAATACTTTTCATGAAGATCATCGCAGTAGCTATAACCAATACGGTATCCAGGTAGCCGAAGGTTCCTTCGACAAAGTGTCTGATCGGAAAGCCTGTTCCTCCTACTAGTGCTCCGACAACTGAAGCTGATACCAGGGATAAAGAAACCGGCAATTTCACGAGCATGGCCGAGACTACGAAGACTGAAACCATCGATAAAAACGTAATCAATTCCAGCTGACTGGCCATATATCCCCCCGTTTACGGCATGTATGGAATTGGTTTTTTTTAGTAACTACCTCAATATTCGAGAAAGCCCTGACCCTTTCAGATTGGCGAGATCGACGTTCAACTGTATTTCTATCTTCTTTGCTTGATCCGCAGCCATTATGTTATAGCTTGACAAGATATATTGGATGGTAGATAGTTGGAACTTTACCCTGTCTTTGAGGGGGTGTTCCGGATTATTGATTATTTTAACGTCGCCGCTTACATCTCCCTGTCCGGGATTGATTGACTCAATTAGAAAAGCATATGCGTCCGTATTGTCGCCAAATTCTCGGTGGCTGAGTCCGTGGAATTTATCCGCCGGTTGCGACTGTTCTAACTTGATATCAGTCCCCTCCATCTCCATGTCCATTTTCGCCATTGACCCTATCTCGAGCGCGTCAGGATGACATATTAGTGAGTTTGCCAGGCGCCAACCGGGAGAAGCTTCGTGCATATCAATCACGACGTCGACCGATTCTTTCTCAACGAGCTGGAACAGGGCAAAACTGATCTGCTGTGTCAGAGTACCGTCCTTTTTACCAGGATGGACCCTGTTCAGGTTCCGGCTCTCCTTCCCCTTGAACTCGAAGCCGGATGGATAGTGCTTGAATCTCTTCGGGTCTTTCTCTTGGTGTTCGGGATTGGTATATCTTGCTCCGTAGCGAAACGTTCTGGTGCCGGACTCCGTTTCGAATTCCAGCCATTCCGGCACGTCGTGGCGCGGATCGGTGTAGCTACTGGCACTATTGTTGGCGTGGGGGATTACGAATACGGTTCCGGCGGATACTTTGGCATTCTCCACCAAAAGTACGGCGGCCAAAACGCTGGCAACCTCGTTCGGATGTGTCCCCCCGAGAATAAGGACCGCCCCGCCCTGTTTATCGCCGGACATCTGGTAGACGCGAGTGTCTCCGGGCGTGTTCCGCAAACCGGAATGGTAGTCGCTGAGCCACCCGATATCCCTGACGCCGTATCTGGGCCTTATGTCGTGGCTGGTAGGCTCGGCTGTGCCGGATGCCAGCGCAGGCGTTACAAGCGGGAGCAGTGCAAGAACAATCGATAGCGTGAGTGTGAGGAGAAGCTTAGGACTTCTCCGGTAAAAATTGAACTTAAAAATATTTTGCATAAGCGGGACCCTCCCTATCGGGGAAAGCTAATGGAGTAAATAATGTGTTAGTCAATTAGCTCGTCCAAAATCGGTGCAGCACCTGCAGCCTTCTCGACTTGCTTTATCGGGATATCGTTTTCATCGCTTAGTTGTGTAAATAGACCATCGTCGTTTCCCGATTTTTGGACTATGATGTAATAGGACTCGGGGACAAATTTATTTATCAACTGGTTACTCATATCTCCGCGCCTCTGGGCACCCTCTATATGCATAACGATGAGCGGGATTTCCAGTTCATTGGCCTTACAAATCAGTTCATTTACTCGAGAGATTTCGTCGTCTATGTCGAGACCGGCTGCCCCGAGACCTTTCCCACTTGCCCCAACCACGGCGACAACTGTATTTACGTCCATCTCCTCAAGCTGCTCTGCTGTTGCAGTCGGTTCAAAGACAAATTCTAGCTCTACCCTTTTTGCCAGAACCTTTGCCATCATAGCTCCCGGACTTTGACCTATCGAAGTTATCAAAATTGGTTGCTCGAAGGACGGTGATTCCCCTTCTTCGTCGGCGGTACCGATAGCAAATACCAGGCCCAATATTGTTAATGCAAGAACGGCTGAATTTAGAATTTTGGATTTTTTCATGTGACCCCTCCTTAAAGTAAGTCACCGACCACCAGAACACCCGGTGGTCGGTGATTGGTCAACTTATTCTTCTACTGTCGCGGCAGCTCCATCTCTTCGATAAGAGCCGACTCCTATTAACATGTTGTTTTCCGTTAGATGGACCGCGTTTACTCCGCCAAAGTATAGATCCAAAGGAGAATAGAGTTTTATCTCATGACCCATGTTTTTTAGCTCCTCGATGGTTTCTTCCGGGAAACCCTCTTCCATTCTTAACTCGCCGTACCAGAGACGGCTGGTAAATTTCGGCGACTTGATTGCTTTGGTTAGAGGCATCTTGAAGTCTACCATGTTAACTATAGTTTCAACTATCGTAGTTGTGATCCTACCAGCTCCCGGAGTTCCGACGACGAGGTAAACTGAGCCGTCTTTCCTCCTTACTATGGAAGGAGCTATAACCGTACGAGGTCGTTTATAGGGTGCTATCGTGTTTAAAGTTTTGTATTTGGCGGGCGTGAAGTTATGAATTTCGTTGTTAAGGACGAAGCCATATTCCTCGACGAATAACTGTGATCCCCAGAAGTAACTGTTGGTATTGGTCATGCTCACCGCGTTCCCTTCACCGTCCACAACACTTATCTGCGAGGTAGAAGGAGAGGACGCTTCTTCTACACCTTCCTCTTCGGTTTGATAGGCACCAGGATTGCCCTGAGGCACATCAAATCTTCTTTCTTCCATTGCCTTCCCCATGTTGATTAGTTTTGCCCTCTCGGTTGCGTACTCGTCCGAGGCCAATCCCTCTATAGGTATATCGGCAAAATCGGGGTCCGCTCTGAACGTAGCTCCGTCTCTCGATCCGAGCATCGTAGCCTGTGATATGAGGTGGACTGCCAGCGGGTGATCGTATCTTCCGAGCTGAGACAGGTTGAAGTTTTCCAGGATATTGAGTTCCTCCACAACAATTGCCCCTCCAACTGGTGGCGGAGGGCTGAGGACCATGTAATCCCTGTAATCGCTCGAGACTGGCTCCCTCTCTATCGGTCTATATTTTTTTAAGTCCTCTCTGCTTATCCAACCGTCCGTCGCCTTTTCCATCGATTCCGCTATTTGCCCTTCGTAAAAGGACGAAGCTCCTTTTTCAGCTATCAACTCGAGGGCGTTAGCCAGTTCGGGGTTCCGGATGGTCGTCCCGACCTCTGGAAGCAGCCCCTCCTCAAGGAATCGTTTTGCGATAGTGTTTAAATTGAATTTTTCCGGCTCCTCGACCATTTTTTCGTAAAAGCCATGGGCGGAGAGCGTGTCGTGAAAGACTTCGTCCATTGGAAAACCGTTTCGAGCTAGGTCAATTGCAGGCTGGAGAACCTCTTCCAGGCTCATAGTACCGTACTTTTCGAGGCTATGGGCAAGGCCCGCCACCACACCGGGAACAGCAGCCCCTTCAGCTCCGTAGTTTACGTCGATTTTTGTCTCCTCAGTTACGTGACCGGGTGCTACGGATTTATAGTCCACTATGACGTCCTGCCCGTCTGCGAGACCAATTGTGGCAACACCTTCGCCACCCAAACCGGAAGCATAAGGTTCGACCACCGAAAGGGCAAAAGCAGTTGCGACTGCGGCGTCTACTGCGTTGCCTCCCTGGGAAAGCATTTGAGCTCCGGCTTTGGAGGCTAGTGGATGTGCGGAAGTGACTATCCCGGTATCGCTTACAGCCACCTGAGAGACGTTAATTGCCTCCTCTTCCGCGGCAAAAGCTGAAACGCTAACCAGAATAAGGGTAATACTTAAGATTACTGAGAGACCAATACGCGCCGAATTTTTGTGAAACATAGTTTTTCCTCCTGTTTTAATCAATTACTTTAAAAAGTGAAAAACTTTAAATCTACAAATGACACCTCCGTTCTGGGTTAAAATATAGTAAGGAGGAAGAATTTAAATCGCAACAATTCAGCCTGTTTGTCGGGATAAAATCTACTAATCCCTTTTGGGCAAATGTATTGATCTTCCTCTTGATTGGTTGTTTAAACCGATAAAACCTTGTCAGTGTTAATGTCGTCCCGAAAATGCTAAACTTAACCCATAAACCGTAGTTAAGCGAGCGAGGCGGGGGGGTGATCGTCGTGCGTTTAACAATCGCATCTATATGTTTGACGGCCTTGTTGGCCTACCTGTATGGCGAGAAGCGGTATATTGCGAGAACGGTCGAAAATATTCCAGTTCGGATCTGTGTTACCGGTACGAGAGGGAAAAGCAGCGTGGTTAGACTGGTTCACGCCGCTCTGGCTGAAAATGGCGTTAAAGTCCTCGGCAAGACGACAGGATCCGAACCTCGTTTGTTGCTACCGGATGGGGACGAGGAGGGATTAAATAGGCCCGGAGCTCCATCTATCCTGGAACAACGAAGGGTGCTACGGCGGGCCCGAGAACTGAACGTTGACGTGTTTGTCGTCGAAATGATGAGCATAAAGCCGGAGTACGGGTATGTCGAATCCAGGAAGATCTTACAGCCAAATATCCTGGGGGTTACGAAAGTTACCCTAGATCACGCCCCGGAAATGGGAGATACGCTCGGGGCAGTGTCTAAATCCATCGATAAGACTATACCGGATAACGCCAAGGTTATTGTCGGTGATGAAACTTTTCTGAAATACTCCTCCGGCTCGAGAAATAGCGTTGAACTCGCGGGAAATGACGATACCGAAAAAACCGGTCTCGCGGAGAAGGTTCTGTCTCGCCTCGACTACTCGGAATTCAAAGAAAACGTCGACCTGGCCCTTAAGTTAGCTGAAGAAGCGGGAATATCCCGTCCGCGATCAGCAAAAGGTATGAAGGCAACCATGCCCGACCCTGGTGCCATGCGGGCCTGGAAGGTTTATCCGAAAACTCTCCTTCAGGAGGTAATCGCCATAAATGGGTTTGCCGCGAACGAGCCGGAGTCTACCGAAAGTGCTTTTAAGCATGCCATAACCAGGATTACAGTTGAAGACAAAGCGCTGATCGGATTGCTAAATTTACGGTCGGACAGGGGTGGTAGAACCCTGCAATGGAAAGACGCCCTCGCCAGTGGAGCTCTCAGCGAGCTTGACCGTATTTACGTAATCGGAGGAGGGACGAAGATGATCTCCAGGGCCCTGAGAGAAGAACGCTCACTGCGTTCGGTCCGGTACTCCGGGGCCAAAGAGCTAATGGTCGAGATATCCGCGGAGGCGAAACAAAAGGTTATTGTTTTCGGGTTCGGCAATTTCGGAGGGGCAGGACGGGAACTTGTAGATTACTGGGAGAGGGAAGGAGAAAGATATGGTCTTTGAGTCCATTTTCGTTGGCATGTTATGCTCACTGTTTTACGTCGAACTAACCGGCCTCTACGCCGGCGGGATTATCGTCCCCGGCTATATTGCCCTCTATCTCGATCAACCGCTCAGAATTGTCGGGACGCTTTTGGTAAGTTTTCTCGCTCTCTCCATCTATCGGTTGATCTCGCCTTACCTGATACTTTATGGTCGCCGCCGTTTTTTATTGATGCTCTTATTCGGCGGTTTCCTGACGATGACCTGGTACCGGATCACACCCGGTCATCTGCCGGGAGCTATGGAGCTTCGGGTAATAGGATGGATTATCCCAGGACTTATTGCTAATGCTTTCGTAAAGCAGGGAATTCTCGAGACCGTCGCCTCTATGTTTATCGTCACTACCATTACTTTTCTTTTGGTTAAAGCTTTGCTATTTATTTAGGTTTTAAGTTAGGATGAAAAATCTATTAAAAGTTTTTCGATCGGAGGAAGGTAGGGTAAAGGGACAGAAACCGAAGATAAATAAGCGATATATCTACATTTTTGCGATATTAAGCCTTTTCGTACTCCTCTCTCTCTTCTGGCTTCCGATAAATAACAGCGTCAATATTCCTAGGGCGGTCATGCGGGACGCGGCCGAAAGGATGAAAGAGGCCATGGAGGCAATCCGGGCTTATAGAAGGCGGGAAAATATAAAGATAGACCCGGTTTACGATCCCAATATGACCGGACTTATCGGTCGGGAGAATACGGCAATAACCACCACCCTTGGCGATTTGGAAGCCAAAAGGACGACTACAAATCCTGATTTTGCCGGGTTGATGGTTCTCCTGATGAAAAAAGCCGGAGTTGCCAAACGGGAAAGTGTTGCAATCGGGGCTTCTGGATCTTTTCCTGGAGCTATCATTGCTACCATTTCCGCCGTGGAAGCAATTGGTGCAAGACCTGTAATAATCTATTCGCTTGGGTCTTCAGCGTGGGGAGCAAATATATTAAATCTGACTGCTCTCGAGGTACACCGGGTTTTGACCCGAAAAGGTATTATCAGATCCGACATCGCGGGTTGCTCGCTTGGCGGTAGAGGGGATGTAGCTAGTTCGATGGACAAAAAGGTTAGGCGACAGTTAAAGAGAAAGATCGAGGATTCAGGGACCAGGTTGATATTTCAGCCCGACTTGAAGCGTAACGTAAAAACTAGAATGACAATATACGAAAGAGCTTCCGATGGTGGTATCGGGGCTTTTATTAATATTGGTGGGGCCGTAGCAAATATGGGGACGTCGCCCAAAGTACTTCAGCTAGAGGCGGGTTTAAATAACGTAAATCAACTCCCTCCGGTCGATAAGCGGGGGACGATTTTTACCATGGCCGCAAGAAACGTACCAATTATTCATATCCTGAACGTAAAGGGGCTCGTTCTTAAATATCAACTACCATGGGATCCGGTTCCTATACCCATCCCCGGTCATAGCAAAGTATACGGCGAAGGAGCAAATAGATCGCCATGGTTCTGGTTGCTTTTTTCGACTTATTTTGGCGCCCTTATTACGGGGCTCGCACTCTTGGTTCGCACTTAGGGTTGACTTAGTTAAGGCAGGAAACGGGATACTTGACGAGGCAATTTTAAAGAGTGAAGCGAACTCGATTTTGACCTACTTGAGCAAGTTCGAGGACCCGAAGGTAGTCTTTGAGGCAGCTAGAAACTGATACTGGCTGTATGAGGCACTATCACGTAAGGGGTATGTTGTTAACCATAGCTCATCCCAAGAAGACCAAGGCAATAGGTGAGGCCAAGATAAAGACGGTAGTGCAACGTAAATTGTGTCCGCTTCCCTACCCAGGGGAAGCTGTTGGGGTATCCTCCTTGGACTCTGTCTGATTCTGGTGTTGTTCTTCTGTCTTCGGACCATAACGGCCCGCAAACTTCTCCAGTAGTTTAGGTTTGGCTTTCTTAAAGCCTTTCATTCGTCTGTTACCCCATTTGTCGTTTCGTTCTTTGGTTCTGAGGTAGAGGATCTTCTCCGCTGCCTTGGGAGAAAGTAAGCTGTCCTGGGTCTTGGTCCGCCTTCTCATTTCTTTAATTGCTCGTTCCAGCCAGTTTGTGGTGTAGATGGTGAATCTAATTTCGTCAGGACACTCCATGAAGGTCAGGCAGGTCTTCTTCCCACCCTTTTTTACTACCTTGGGGTACAGATCGTTCCACTCTTCTTTGAAATCAGAAGCACTCCTTCGCTTGAGACTTTTTCGGGGCGTTATAAAACTCGCTTTAGGTCGCGCAGGAGATCGTCTTTATGGTTTTCCCTGACATTGGATCCGGTGTTTCTCGTCTTATGGGCCACGCACTGCTGGTAGTCGGCTTTGGGGTAGGCTTCTGTAACTATGTCTTTAATTCCGGAAAGGTCAGTTGAAGATTCGTTTTCACCTATCTGAAAGGAAAGTACTTCCCGGTAGCCGTCCTCGTCTATTCCGGCGACAAAGTAGGCTGCTTCGTTTCCCACGGTATCTCTGCATAAAACAATTGTCATGCCATTCAAAAAGAGGACCAAATAGCGCCTCTTTAATTGTCTATCCTTCCATTTATCCACCTCCTCTATTGCCAGGTCGGTAATTCTGCTTACCGTAGAAGAGGAGTAGTGGTCACCGTAGGTGTCTTCCAGTAGATCAGCTATCTTTCTTGTCGACATGCCGTGTGAATACATCTTAATTACCATCGATTCGAGCTGTCCCACTCGTCTCTGGTAGGGTTCAAACAAAGCAGGGGAGAAGTTACCCTCTCTGTCTCTTGGAACTTCCAATCCGTTTACCTTGCCAAACTGGGTCTCAAGATCACGCTGATAGAAACCATTGCCCTTGTTACCATCATCTACTACTTCCTCCAGAAAAACCTGCCTCGCTAGTTCCATCATGCTCTCCGTTTGATCTTTTACCAGATCCTTAACCATACCCTCCATTATTTGCCAAAACTCTTTCTCAGAGGTAGGCTTTTATCAGTCATGGGTGTCCTCCTCTTTTTTAGAATGATTAACTCTTATTGGAGGATATCCTTTTTCTAATTGAGGCACAATTTACGGTGCGGAATCGAAGGGACTGAAGACTTAGTTGAGATTAGCCCATAAGGTGGTACGAAAATCGTACGCAAGGACCTTATCAATCTTCGACGGCATTGCAACACGGAAGGCACTTCCATTTTAGGTGAGAATAGCACAAATAAGGTCAAAAATTATCGAAATGAAAACTGAATTTGATACTTCACATCTCCAAAAAATAGTAAGAGATGTACTTAATGAAGAGTGGGAAATAGGTGTTAGTACCTCCATAGTTCCAAATAATCC
>JAGXLB010000271.1 GCA_018334915.1 Candidatus Bipolaricaulota bacterium | reverse complement strand
TCCAAGGAAGAGAGGAAGCTGGGCATTGAAGTCGAACATTTCGTCCTGGAAGCAAAATCTCTTCAAGCCACCTCTTATCATCGGGAAAAGGGAATAGAAGATTTGTTAAGAAAACTTGCTGGGGGAAACTGGAAACCTAAGATGGAAAAAGGTCACGTGGTTGGCCTTAAAGGTGAGGAAGCCAAAGTGACTCTGGAACCAGGCGGTCAGCTGGAATTGAGCATCTTTCCCCAGGGTTCAATTGAAGAAATGAAGGATATTTACCTGAACTTTGTAAGACAGGTAACGTTAATTTTGGATGATTGGGGTAAGAAACTATTCTGTCTGGGATATCAGCCAAAAAGCAGGCTTAACGAGATATCAATGACACCAAAAGAACGCTACGGTTACATGCACGACTACTTTAGTGAAAGGGGAAAGTACGCCCACAACATGATGAAATCAACCTGCGCAATACACGTGAATCTCGATTACTTCAACGAAGAGGATTACGAGAAAAAGAACCTGGTAGCTAACGTTCTTTCCCCAATTGTATACACTGTCCTGGACAATTCACCGTTCTTTGAAGGCGAGGTTAGAGAGAAAGAAGGCCTCCGCCGGTTAATTTGGGACAACTGCGATTCCGACCGCTGCGGTTACCCCTCCCGAGTCTTCACCAACGGGTTTGGCTATAGAGGCTACGCGGAGTACCTGCTAAATACTCCTCCAATGGTGTATGAAAAGGGAGGAAAACTTGTCTATTCGAAGGATAAATTACTTAAGGATATACTTCTGGAAGAGCTGAATCCAACCAAAGAGGAGTTAGAATACGTTCTAACCACTGTGTTTCCCGACGTAAGGACCAAGAACCATCTGGAGATAAGGATGGGGGACTCATTACCTTACCCGTATAGTTTTGCTTACATTTGTTTCTGGAAGGGGCTTATATACAGCCAGGACAATTTGAATAATCTACACAAAAGGTTTAAGGGTATTACTGGAGACCAGTTCCTCAGTCGAAAACGAAGATTGGCAGAAAAAGGCGTGGAAGCGAACTGGGGTACAATTCCAATATTTCAGGCCTATCGAGACTTGCTGGAGCTGGCTGAAGAGGGGTTGGACAAAGGAGAGAGGGAATATCTGAAACCGCTTAAAACGCTCGCCGAAAAAGATATCACCCCAAGACAGAAAACACTGAAATCCCTATCAGAAGGGAAGTCGAATGCCCTAACATGGTGCAATTTAAACGAAATCATTGAAAAAGAGAGGTAATCAATGGATGCAGAAGGGTTACTGGCGAGGTTTCGCGAATACGTCAAATCACGACCGGACGAGTTCGTTGAAGACTACCAGAGGGTAAGCCAAAAAGTCGAGGAATCGTCCGCCCGATACCTGGGTGATCCTATAGATTTTCTCTATCAGCCGATGTTCTTCTCGCCGAAAGATCTGGCCCGGATAGAGAGAATTCTGAACCAATTGACTCTGATTCTAAACAAGACAGTAGAGAAATATCGATCCGACGAGCGTTTCCGCCGGGTATTCCCGTTTTCGAAGATAACCGAGGACCTTATCCTTGCCAACCCCGGATACGAGAACCCCTTTCCCATGGCAAGGTTTGATATTTTTTACGACTACAACCAGGAACTGAAGTTTTGCGAGTTTAATACGGACGGATCAGCGGGAATGAATGAGGCAAGGGTGCTGCAGAATGCTATTTACCCGTCCAGAGCCTTGGAGTTCATTCCGGACGATTGCGAGGTCAACTTTTACACTCCCATGGAAAACTGGATTGACAAGATCGTTGACATCTACCACGAATTCAGGGGAGAAGAAGTGGACCCGGAAACCGTGGCTATTGTAGATTTCGAAGGTGAGGGGATCAACAGCGAGTTTCGGGAATACAAGAAAAGGTTCGAAGATCGAGGCTACCGGACCATAATTCAGGACCCGAGAGAACTGGAGTACGACGGAACTAATTTGCTGGCTGGTTCGACCCGCCTTGATCTGGTTTATCGGCGTGCGACCACTCACAAAATCGTTGAACGGTACGAAGAAGTAGAGCCCTTTCTGGATGCCTACAAAGACGGAAACGTATGTGTAGTTGGGGGTTTTACTTCGCAGGTAGTTCATAATAAATCTTTGTTTGCAATCCTTCAGGAAGAAGCTTACACGGACTTCCTTGCCGAAAAGGAGGAGAAGTTTATCCAAAACCACTTACCCTTTAGTCGTATATTTCACGACGGAGATAGCTATTTGAAACACAAATTGATCGAGGAGCAGGACCGGTTTCTATTGAAGCCATTCGACAAATTTGCCGGCCACGGTGTGTACATCGGAGAGGATTTCGAGCCCGGGAAGTGGGAGGATAAAGTAGACGAGACGCAGGGAGATAACTATATTGCCCAGGAATTCTGTGACGTCCCGGAAGAGGAACTCCTGTACGTAAGGGACAACGAGCTGAGGTTCGAGAAATTCGGCTACCTTATTGGGTTGTTCCTTTACAATCAAGAGTTAAACGGCTTATACACCAGGGTAGGGCGGGAAAACGTAATTGCTTCGCTGGTCGAGTGCTTCACTCTCCCGAATTTTCTGGTTAAAAACTGTGACGAGTAGGTAATTACCAGGTCGAACCTGGGTGGCGTTTATCGCAACAGAATTAAGTTGAAGCTCCTCCCGTTTATTTCGAGTAGTAGCGCAGTCGGTAAGCATGGCTGTTCTGGCAGCGCGCTAAGTAAATTGCTTAACCTATTTTTTACTATCCTTATTTAAGATAATATATCATAGGGTCTAAATAAATATATTAATTGTCCAGTCTGGGCCCCAAAGGGGTTTCGAAAAAAGAAAGTAGACGAACAATTCCTTCTCAAATTTTGGCGATACTCAGCCAGAAATGGAGCTACCTGAGGTCATCTAAGAATTCACGCTGATGGACCAAGTTTGATAGAAGTGCAGAGAAAATATTAGATCTATACCACCACTTATTTGGTCGTTTTACCAACTCTAGTAAAAAGACAAAGATTGGTGATTTTCGATAGCCCTAAGTTTTTAAGAATTAACTCCCAAATAATCGAGCCCTACGGTCTTCGGCGAAGACTTAAAGTCATTGCCTATTTTGAATAGTATCATTATTTAGCTTATCAAATTCACGCAGAATACCCCGTCCTTTGGACGAGGATGAATGCGAAAGTTGTAATTAAATAGAAATCGCGGTGG
>JAGXLB010000270.1 GCA_018334915.1 Candidatus Bipolaricaulota bacterium | reverse complement strand
GGGGGGATGCAGCCCCCGGCCATCCTTGCTCCGAGTCCGACAAACAAGCCCCCAAGTACCGCATCAAAAGACCTCCAGAGGAAACTGGCATCAAAAGAATCCCTCCAGAGTTCCGGGACCATTTCTATCCTCAGAGAGCCAGAAAGCCAGGAAGAAATTAATGCGCCAAGAAGGACTCCCGCAAGTAAAACTACCTCCCACCCGATTTTCGGAACGAATTGACTATAATACTCGTTCGCTTCGGTCTTTTTGCCCGAAAATAACTTTTCACCGAGACCGCTCACCCTTACGTATGCCGTGGAGCAACCGATCGGACGATTTGATAAGACGAAACTAACCAGTACAAGTACTCCAATACCAGCTCCCACCCCGTAAGGAGACCAGCGAGATAAAACAAGCCAGGACATTATATCACTTCCGGATAAATAATCGTGGACTATAACTATTTTTAATTATCTCAGGTTAGCTGACAACAATTTAATGAGCAAATACCAGCTTTTCCCTTTTTTCTGGGTGAAGACGGAAAATTTCAGAGGAGCCATACGAAAGATATTTCAATTTGGAAGCCTATCGACTCTTCTGTTACTCTTTATTCTATTGATGAAGAAGGTCAGGGGGGATCCTCAGCAGGGAGCCCAAAATGGACCAGGAAAAGCTTGAAGGGATAATGGGGAGGCTGGAAGCTGCCGGTTACGATTTTTCCGACTTCAGGATAAACCCTCAACAACTTACGGAAAGTCAAAAACCCCGGCCACAGGCCGGGGCATATAAAAAAGCAATGTAAAGATGGCATCTGATTTGAAAAACGAAAATTGACCCAGCACTCACTTGAGGAAACCAACTTGGTTAAGCACAAAGCACGAATTCCATGGTAAACTTAGCCCAATTAAATACGATTACCATATGTTCACCCAAGTAACTAATCTCAAGTGAGATGACTATTATGTAGTAAGAACAACTCGCACCTTCTGGGAGGAGCCTTTAAGCTAAAATAAAACCATTACCCCAGGAGGGTTAAATATGACCACCGAAGAAACCAAAGAGATGTTTGTCGGTATCGACACAAGCAAGAACGACCATCAGGTGAGTTTCTTGAACCAAACTAAAGTTAAGGATGATCTCAAGATAGGAAACGACAGATCCGGATTCGAGGAACTAACTGAGAAATTGAATTCCTACAAAGATAATGGCTACCGAATAAAAGTGGCCTGTGAACCGACCGGCCACTACTGGGAAAACCTCGGACGACACCTGAAAGAAAAGGACTTTACCGTAGAGATAGTAAACCCCTACCATACCAGCTGCTACAAGGAACTACTGGACAACTCCCCACAAAAGGACGATAAAAAGGACAGTCGGATCATCTCCCAGCTACTTAAAGACGAGAGGACGTTAAACAATAATCTCCCGGAAAAGCCCTACGCCGAACTAAGGGAGTTAACTCACCTGCGAGAAGACCTGCTTGAGGACAGAAACAGGTTAAAGAACAAGCTCCACAAGTGGCTCGACCGCCACTTCCCGGAGTATCCCAAACTCTTTTCCGACGTCTTTGGCACCACCTGCTTGGGGTTACTAAAGGAGTACGGTGGACCGGAAGGGATAAAGGAGGTAGATATCAAAGAGCTTTCCGAGAAGGTGTATTCGTTAAGCAGGGGCCAGCTGGGACTGGACCGGGCGAGAAGGATAAAGAATAAGGCCGCGGAGACTATCGGAAAACGGATAGCCCCCACGGCAGCTAAAGTAAAACTAGACCATCTGCTTAGTAGAATAACCACTCTTCTGGAGAGGATCAACCAGATAGAGAAGTTAATTAAGAAACACCTGAATCAGCTAGAGGAATCAAGGTATCTCAAATCCATCCCCGGAGTCGGCTGGTGGGGAGCGGCGGTGTTTTTGGGAGAAGTCGGTGATCCGACGAAGATGGATAAGGCTAAGGCGGTAGTAAAGCTGGCCGGACTAAATCTGTACAGAAAACAGTCCGGTCAGTCCAAAAGCGGTCTTTCTATTACCAGAAGGGGTAGGTCCCTTCTGCGCAAAGTAGCCTATCAGCTTGCGGTAGCGAGCCTGGATGATAACAGAGAATTTACGGATTACTACCAGCAAAAAGTGGATAGGGGAAAGGAAAAACAAAACGCCTTGGTTGCACTTTCCGCCAAGGTACTTAGGGTAATGTACGGAGTCGTAAAGAACGGTGAAACTTATACACCATTAGAAAAAAGGAATCTTAACTAGGCTTAGGAGCCGGCGGGTGACGCCGCGTCCAGCAATGAGGGCCCCGTTAGGGTGACCCCGCAAGTGAGAGCTGGTTTGGCGCCCTGCCTGCTCTCCTAAGCCTGGATGAAGTCATGAGAGGGCCTTCCTCAAGGGAGTGACCCTGTAAGTCCTACTGACAGTGATAGGCAGGAGAGCATAAGGCAGGTTTAACCGCAGAAGGCTTCTAAGATGATCAAACTTATTGCACATAGAAGGTGTGAGTAATAGAACACACGATAAATGACCGATTAGGGTTGACTACATAAAGACAGTGCTGGACTCAAAATAGCCGATTCACCCCCAGGGGGTGCCCTGGGGGCTCTCGGCAAGTTTTGGTAGCCTGGTTGCATGAACACCCCAATAGACAATAACCTCTAATAGCTTTCTTGCTTAACTTCGAATCACTGGATTTCTTGCCAGTGACAGAGTTAAGTTAGGGTGGAGTGGAATCCCAACCGCAAACTGATGCGGCTAATCCTGGTGATAGCTATATGAACGACGCAAAACAGGAAGATAGCTTGAGGAGTTCCATAATCGACTCTTCTCCACTTCCGATCTTTGCCATTGACGCCGAAGACAGGGTAAGATACCTCTGGAATGATGAAGCAGAGGGGGTTTTTGGCTGGAGTAAGTCTCAGATCGTGGGCAGAAAACTTCCGATGGTTCCGGAGGAAAACAGGGAAGAAATTAAAGATTTACGGAAAAGATCGCTAAGAGGCGAGACCTTCAGAGGAGTGGAGACCCGGTTCCAAAAAGAGAACGGAGATTTAATCGATGTCACTATCTCCCTTGCACCGCTCACAGAAGAGGGTACCGACGAAGCGGTCCTGTGCATTGCTTCCGATATACAGGAACGGCAAGAGATGGAAATTACATTCAAAGATAGCAAAAACCTATACAAAAAGCTATTTAACAGGTTGAACGACGCATTTTTTTTATCCCCA
>JAGXLB010000269.1 GCA_018334915.1 Candidatus Bipolaricaulota bacterium | reverse complement strand
GTTATCGTAAATTTCGTTGAAATGAATGTAATTATCATCGGAGTCATTAAGGAAAATTCCCCAGTCGTCGTTGGACCTGATTATATTGTCTAGTATTTCGTTCTCTTCGGAAGCGTGGAGGGCAATTCCGGATTTGTTGCCCTCTATGAGGTTGTCTTCTATAAGGTTATAATGAGAGTTCCTTAAAAATACTCCATCATGGTAGTTATCAAGTATATCGTTATCGATGACCTCGTTTGAATCGGCATAGTGCAATACAACTCCAGTCCAGTCGCTGTTTTCGATAATGTTAGATTTTACTAGGTTATCCTCTGCAGTAAACCCGTCACCCGGATTGTGGCCGATCCATATTCCCATCCATTGGTTGTCATAGATTTCGGAATCTCTAATCTCGTTCCTATTTGACCCATACAGATCGATACCGAGGAAGTAGTTGTCGTGAACGAAGCTACCTCCAATAAGATTGTCATGAGACCGGAATAGGTCTATTCCTACTTCACTTTCGCTGGCATCGACCACAACAACGGAGTCCTCTACAAACGAAAGCCCAAGCGCCCCCGCAAGGCCGTCACCGAGCCCTGGATCGTTCAATCCCCCGTTTTTGAGGATCAAAGTGTAGACTTCAGCTTGCGTTATCGGCTCGGATTCGGTGCCTTTAAGCCAGAGAGCATCCCCGGCGTCGGTGAAATTACCAGCCCCATCTATCCAGCCCCCGTCGATATTCGGGTAAGCTTCTTCTATACTCCCTAATCCTCCTAGAAAACCTACTAGATCAAGAAGCTTTTCAACTTCGACGTTTTCCTTGTAGACGTAACTGTTATCGAAACTATTGTATATCTCTATTGTGTCCCCGCTACTGGCATAATCTACCGCTGCCTGAATGCTGCAGTAGGGAGTCCCGGTGCTATCATCACAGTCTGGGTCACTTCCATCCACCACCAATGTAGCCCCGGAAACCGTCAGCCCAAACAACACAGTTAAAACCAACACAATGAGTGCTAACCTTGGGAAAGAACTTTTATTCATTTTCTTTCTCCCTCCTTCCTCCTATTTGTTCTTGTAAATCTTGCCGTCAACTTATCTACATTTTCTTGACTAACTTTTTATAACCCAAACCACAATTGTATTTATAAAAGTAGAGAAACCGGTGTGTGGAGGCAATGAATAGGACAAGCTATGGATGACGAACTAGGATATTCTTTAACCTCTAGCCGAAGTGGATGGCCGTTAACCGTACCACCTCCTGGAGCCCTGCCGGCAGGTTACTAGAAGCTATAGTCGAAGCTGAGCCTTATCGTCTCTAACTGATCCAGCTTGATGGCCACGCCGGCACCCACGGTAAACTGGTCGCTGAACTCGTACTCTCCGCTACCCGTAAATAGTCCAATGCTTAACGGAGCCTCATCCGTGCCCATGTCGAAGTAGGTATCTATTCCGAGAGTTAGGGGTATATCCTTGCCCTTTTTCTCAATAGACATTACCTCGTCGTAGTCGGTCTCCGTGTAGAGCCCGGCATAGACCGGATCCGGGTTCAGCACGTAGTCGTCAGCCCGCAGGTCGAGGTTGCTTTCCGTGGTAAGTCTAAATAGGTTACCATGCAGAGCAGTCAGGCTAGAAAAGCTTACGTGACCCAAACTCACGTCGGTGATCCCGAACCCTTCGAAGATGAGACCCTCGATCGTGCTGTTTTGCCCGCCGACCAACAGGTTCTCATCGTTCGAAGTACGGAGGCTGGTGTAGACGTCAAAGCAGGCCCAGTCCAAATCAATTCGGGGCTTCAACTTGATGGATTTGGTTTGTGGGGTAAACCTGAGGTCTGCCTCAAGTGATAGAGGGAGATTGGAGGATTCGATATCGAACTCAAATAGTGAGTACTCAAACCCTTCTGCCTCGCTGAACTTTGTCGTGTTGTGAAACTGACAGCAATCAAAGTTAAGGCCGGTAACCTCTATTACAGTTTCTGTATATTGAAGTTCTGAAGGGCCGTAGGTCCCGTCCACGGTCACTATGGTGTAACCGCTTCCCTCTTCTAGACCCAACGTTTCCGCCTGGTTTTTCTCCATTCCGAAGTAATTATCCAGGTATATTCTTGATCCCCCGGGCAGCTGTCCAGAGAGACCCAGTTTGTATCCGGCGCCGTGGGCCGAGGCCTTGCTCAAAACCTCCAGCACGAAGGTATTGTCTACGTTAACCCCGCCGACGGAAATATATCCGTTAGCAAGCAAGTAGTCCAACCGGGCGTTGGACGGATCAAAAGATATCGTAGAATCCAGATCGAGCAGTCCGATAGAAAAGTCAGCCCCGAAGTTCTGTAATTTGTAGGAATCCTTCCTGAACTTCGAGAGGCTGGAGAAATCTATTCTACCGGTCGAATAGTTAACTGTCAGCTCGGATTCAAACGAGGAGATAAGAGAACTTCCCGGATCGGGTGAAAGATAAAGGTCGTTCTCCAAGCTCCCGGAAAGGGTCTCAGACCCCGAGACCGAAAGTGAGAAAACCAACAAGATTAACACCAATAGGGGAACCGCATTGGCTAACCAGGCTCTATTTTTCAAGGCTAGCAATTCTCCTTTTGCCTCCAATCAAATTTTTACCATATCAACACCATATATTTCTATATTTACAAAAATAATCTACCGTGCTTAAATATGGCAACCAACAAATCAGTATAGGCAATTCCGTGAAGCAATGTCAAGCAGTAAACTTTGAGGACTTCTTCGTTCCTCAAGACGACCACAGGTTTCAGTTAACCACGTTATCTTTTTCCATACTAATTGCAAGGAGGCTACACCAGTTATTATTATCCATATCGAAAAAATTATGCAAGTGAGGTGGGCTTTTGGTAACTAAATAACTGCATTTAGAGAGGGGTTTTCGTTCTTTTCTCAGGACACCGGGGGGTATGTGGAAGGTTGCTTTAGCTACTTTGGTGATGGGTTTGCTGTTAATCTCCCCTAATGGGCAGTTTTTAGCTAACTCTGCTGAGAAGGAGGAAGTGGTAGCCAGGGTAAACGGGGAGAAGATCACCGGAGAGGAGTTCGCCGAAAGGGCCCAAGTCTACAACGTGTTAAACCGGGTACGACGGATTCTCTGGATTCATTCTGTTCGATCCGCCGCTATTTGAAAATCGGGGATATGCGTAATCTGCCTATGATAGGATTTTCACCGTTATAGTAAGTCAAAAGACATGCGCCCGTAGCTC